>JASGGM010000058.1:0-11999 GCA_047605045.1 Acinetobacter sp.
CGTAAGGTCAAGCAAGGTCAAATATTTATTGCATTAACCAGCTATAGCCAACCAGAAAAAACGCAAGAATTTGCACAAGCGGCTTTGAATAATGGTGCACTTGCCGTGATTGCGGAACAGCCACTGTCTATAGATCACTGCTGGGTTTACCCGCAAGTTCGCCAGACAATGGGCGAATGGCAGAAGCGTTATTTTGACTTGTCACAACCGATTGAGTCGGCGAGAATTTTAGCTGTGACTGGAACCAATGGTAAAACCACGATTTCTCGTTTGGTTGCAGAGCTATTGATGTTTCAGGGACAGCGTTGTGCTGTGATGGGAACAACAGGTAATGGTATTTTACCCAATTTAGAAGCATCCACGCATACCACATTAGATGCAATTGAATTACAGAATGCATTACATCAATATGCACTGGATGGCGCCAAGTTTGCTGCACTTGAAGCAAGCTCTCATGGACTTGAGCAAGGGCGTCTGAATGGCTGTGATATTGAGATTGCGATTTATAGTAATTTAAGCCGCGATCATCTCGATTACCACAACACATTGGCAGCTTATGCCGAAGCAAAATCACGCTTATTTGCCTTTCCAAATTTGAAATTTGCCATTGTTAATTTGGATGATGAATATGCATCGATCATGCTGCAACAGGCGAGGCAAAATCCTGCGCAACCTCAAATTTTGACTTATTCGCTGCTCGATGATTCAGCAAGTTTTTATGTCTCGAACATTGTTTATAGTTTATCGGGTGCAAATTTTAGGTTGCATACGGAAACTGGACAATATGAGGTGAATAGCCCGCTACTTGGGCATTTTAATATCGAAAATTTAGTGGCGAGTCTGATTGCTGCACACGTTGCAGGATTTGACTTTGCCGATTTAATACCGACCGTGCCCAAGCTGGTTGGTGCACCTGGCCGAATGCAAGTGATTCGTGATGGTGAAAGATTATTTGTGGTGGATTATGCCCATACACCAGATGCACTCATTCAAGTGCTTACCACCTTACAGCGCCATGTTAACAATCAGTTATGGGCACTGTTTGGTTGTGGTGGGGATCGTGATCGGGGTAAACGACCATTAATGACGCAAGCAGCGTTAGATTATGCTAAACGCATTGTTTTAACTTCAGATAATCCACGTACAGAACAGCCTGCCCAGATTTTTGCAGATATGAAACACTGGATCGATTTTAGTCAACATCAAATGGATGAAATTCCTGACCGCCGTCAAGCAATTCAATATGCTGTAGCACATGCACAAGCAGGTGATATCGTGTTAATTGCGGGGAAAGGTCATGAAAACTATCAAGAAATTGAGGGTGTTCGTCATTGGTTTGATGATGTTGTGGAAGTAGCGTCTGCTATTCAACATCTCACTTACGGCAGCGCCCCAATAACTGCACATTCAGCATTGGACAATTCATAAAGATGCATACATCGACCACCAGTACTGTGCCATTAATGCCGTGGACAGCAACTGAATTACAACAGGCAACACAGGGCTATTGGTATCAAGATCGTGTACCGACGCAAGCGATCAAACGTATTTTAACGGATTCGCGACATGCAGAAGCAGGGGATGCTTTTCTTGCTTTAAAAGGGGAGCGTTTTGATGCACATGATTTTATTGCTCAAGTTCAATTGCAGGGGTGTAATCTGGCCATTGTTGAACGGCCTGTAGATGCAGATATTGCACAACTGGTTGTTGCAGACACACGTTTGGCTTTAGGGCAGCTTGGACATTTTCGCCGTCAGCAATTTCCAGATTTAAAAGTGGTCGCACTTACGGGCAGCAGTGGCAAAACCACGACCAAAGAAATGCTGGGTAGCATTTTATCGCGTTTGGCGCCGACTTTAATCACGCGTGGTAATCTTAATAACGATTTGGGTGTACCGATGATGTTATTGGAGCTTAGACCAGAACATCAATATGCCGTGATGGAGTTGGGGGCGAGTCATATTGGGGAAATTGATTATACCTCAAATTTAGTACAGCCTCAGGTTGCAGGTATTCTCAATATCGGTACAGCACATTTGGGTGAATTCGGTGGTCGTGCGGCAATTTGTCAGGCAAAAGCGGAAATTTATGCACATATTGCCGCTCAGGGTACATCGATTATCCCTGTAGCCGATGACTTTGTGGCGGATATTCGTCAGCAGGTTCATACGCAGAACCAACTCAGTTTTGGTGATGGTGGCGATGTCTATGCCGATAACATCACATTGCATGCGCAGTCGGCAAGTTTTACTTTGCATTTACCACAAGGTTCAGCACAGCTGGAAATTCCTTTTGCAGGCTTACATAATATTCAAAATGCACTGGCAGCAGCAGCCTTCGCATGGGCACTGAATATTTCGTTGCAAGACATTGTGACTGGCTTGCAACATGCCAAAGGTGCAAAAGGACGATTAAACTTTATTCAACATCAACAATACTTATTGATTGATGATACGTATAATGCCAACCCAACATCGATGCGTGCTGCTGCGGAAGTCTTGACGCAACAGCAAGGCGTTAAAGTGATGGTGATGGGGGATATTGGTGAGCTTGGCGATCGTAGTCGTGATGAGCATTTTGCATTGGGGCAATCTCTGGCAAAACTACCGTTGGATTATGTGATTGCGGTGGGCGAATTCGCTGAAGCCATTGTTGCGGGGGCAGCATCATCCAATACCTATGCCTTTTTCACACAAGCTGACGCATTACCTTTTTTAATTCAATTAATTGAACAACATCAATCGCAGTCCATGAGTTTCCTGTTTAAAGGTTCTCGCTATACCCATATGGAAACATTGATGACTGATTTGATGGAGAAACTTTAAATGCTGTTATGGTTATTTGAACATTTGGCAGGATACGAAAGTTCCTTCAAAGTTGTTCGCTATTTAACATTGCGTGCGCTATTAAGTGTATTGACATCATTGGGGATTGGTCTTGCACTTGGGCCAATCATGATTCGTAAATTACAGGCGTTGAAATACGGTCAGGCTGTCAGTTCATTTGCGCCTGAAAACCATGCTAAAAAAATGGGAACACCCACTATGGGGGGGATTTTAATCCTACTCTCTATTGGCATTAGCACTTTACTGTGGGCAGATTTATCTAATCCCTACGTCTGGATTGTCTTGGCGGTTATGGTTATATTTGGCGCCGTGGGTTGGGCGGATGACTGGATTAAGATCCGTTATAAAGACAATGCAGGATTGCCAGCCCGTAAAAAATTCTTTTGGACCTCTGTGGGTGCATTAGGGGCAGGTATTGCGTTGTATGTTATTGCAATACAACAAAATAATCCTGTCTATACGCATAATATGCTGGATTTACTGATTCCATTCTTTAAAAATCTCAGTATTCCATTTTCAGTCATTCCGTTGGGTTTAGCCTTTATTGCATTTACTTATCTGGTAATTAACGGTGCATCCAATGCGGTTAACCTTACCGACGGTTTAGATGGTTTGGCCATTATGCCTGTAGTATTGGTTGCAACGGGTCTAGGTGTATTTGCATACCTTTCAGGTGATACACGTTTTGCGACATATTTGCACATTCCCTATATTAAATACTCTTCAGAGCTGATCGTTATTTGTTCGGCAATGGTGGGTGCTGGTTTGGCATTCTTGTGGTACAACGCACACCCAGCACAAATTTTTATGGGAGACGTTGGCGCATTGGCTTTGGGGGCAATGCTCGGTACAATTGCGGTGATGGTGCGTCAGGAAATTGTATTTGCAATTATGGGCGGCGTATTTGTGATGGAGGCCATTTCGGTATTCTTGCAAATCGGTTCGCTGCGCATGCGGAATAAACGTGTATTTTTAATGGCACCATTACACCATCATTATGAAAAACAAGGCTGGAAAGAGACACAAGTTGTGATTCGTTTCTGGATTATTACGATTTTCCTTGTTGTTTTAGGTCTAATGACCATTAAATTACGTTAATTGTCGATGATGTCAAAGCTGGCACATGTTGCCAGCTTTTTTATTGCAATTTCATGAGAAATTTATTTTGGAGATCGATATGCAATGGTTAATGTGTCCAGTTTGTCGTGCAAAACTCAGTTTACAACATCGAACATGGGCATGCGAAGCAGGGCATAGTTTCGACTTGGCCAAGCAAGGCTATGTCAATTTACATGTCGTCCAACACAAACACAGCAAACAACCAGGCGATACACCAGCATCGGTTATTGCCCGCCGTGAATTCTTATCAGCAGGATTTTATGCTCCTTTGCGTCAAGCTGTTGAACATATCTTACAACGCTTACAACCACGAACTTTACTGGATATTGGATGTGGAGAAGGCTATTACACGCAAGCCATGCAAGCGCATGTACAAGATTGTATAGGTGTAGATATTGCCAAAACTGCGGTTCAGCGTGCGGCTAAACTTGGCAATGCGGTGACATGGGTGGTTGGAACAGGGGCAGTTTTACCTGTACTGGATGGCTCAATGGACATTTGTTCCAGCTTATTTAGTCCAATTCCCCAACAAGAAATTTTACGTGTGCTGAAGGCAGATGGACATTTATTGGTGGTTACACCTGCAGCACAGCATTTATATGCCATGCGTGAAGCACTGTTTGACCAAGTGAATCCCCACGAGCCTGAAAAATTTGTGGCACAACTGAGTGAGCATTTTGATTTAGTAGAGTCTCAGATTATCGATGCACCATTGACGCTAAAGCAAGCAGACTTAAAAAATCTGATTGCGATGACACCGTATGCTTATAAAGCCAAAGCGGACAAACGTCTCGCGCTTGAAACTCAAGAGGCGTTAAAGGTTACAGCAAGTTTTCAGGTCTATGTGTTTAAGCGGAAATGATTTAAAATATATAGATTATGAATATTTATGGCAATAATAGTTGAAGCAGGGTGTTGCTTAAATTTAGAGGAGTGTTGAACAGTGCAAACGAATCTAAAAAGATTACACATTCTTGAAGTGGCAACTGCACTATTTGGGCAGTATGGATACCATGCTGTCGGTGTCGACTGGATTTATAAAGAGGCTAAAATCTCGAAAAAGACATTGTATAAATATTTTACGTCGAAAGAAAACTTGATTATTGAAGTGCTTAGCAAACGCGATGAAGACTGTTTTATTTCCCTAAATGAAACGTTAGCGGGTGTGGAAGAACCTTTAAAGAAACTAGAATTAATTTTTGATTGGCATCATCAGTGGTTTAATCAGCAAAGTTTTACAGGATGTTTATTTACCAAAGCTGCCAATGAATTTCCCGATAAACATGAACCAATTCATAAAATTGTGACACAGCAAAAAGAAAAACTAATTGCGAGAATCGAGAACATTCTTAAAGAGCTATTGTCTGTTGAAAAGGCCAACAACCTTGCCCCTGTGATTATGATGTTTTTAGATGGGGCAATGCTGTCAGCGCAAGTAATTGAGAATAAAAATGCAGCTAAAGAGGCATGGGAAGCAGTGAAACAGCTGATTCAATAGCTGTTCGATTGTTGGTATTGGCTGTTGTGGTTATCTTTATAGGTTTTTGGAGCGCAGTACGTCAAAAAAGTGAATATTGCGTTGCATAGCCACTGTTAAAAAACGAAATAATCGGCATTCATTTGCTTTAAATATAAGAAAACTAAAAAGATATCCTATAGAACTTCTATTTTTTTATAAGGCTATGATTAGATTGTAAACACGCTCTTCCTGTTCTCTGGATGATCAATAATGTCTATTTTTATTAGGTATTCGATGTAAATAAAGATAATTCGAATAAATTTAATAAAAATCAAATACTTATGTTTTTAGTGTAATCAATAAAGTGGCTTGTGTAAGAAAAATACTTTTCCATTGATAATTCAGATGAAAAATAATGTTTTAAATACTTGTGGTTACAGAGGGTTCCATGATAAAAATGACTTAATAAGGAAACAGATCTGTATTTTTAACTCGTAAATTTTTTGATAAATTTGGTTATACAAGCGTGGGATTTTGGGTGAAAAGGCAGATCAGTGCTAAATGATCTTTTAGGAGTACGTTGATGGGGCATTTATTTGCTTATTTTTTAATATGCTTATTGTTGGTGGTTTCACCGGGTCCGAATACTTTTTTAGTTTTCAATACGGCTTCTTCACTGGGAAAATATGATGCTTTTCTAAAAATATTTGGCTTGGTGTCGGCAACTTATATTCATGGCTTGCTCTCACTTTTTGGTATTTCACTCATTATTCTTAACTCACCCTTTTTATTTGCTTTATTGAAATATCTAGGCGCAGCCTATTTATTTTATTTAGGCATTAAATTTATGCTTTCTCTTCTTAAGAAAAAAACAAAGAATATTACGGTAACTAAAGCTGTAACAAAGAAATCTGTGCTGGCGAGCTTTAATGAAGGGTTTCTAACGCAAATTTTAAACCCTAAAGTCTCAATGTTTTATATCGCCGCTTTTCCACAGTTTATAAATTTTTCTGATACGCATCATTATTTAAAAGGAATCGTTTTAATTACAATTCATGCTTTAACAATTACTGCATGGTTTGTATTTATGACCCTATCGATTAAATTATTTACGCGCAAAGCGGGGGATGAGCGAGTTGCAAATGTTATTTCACTGGTATCAGGGGTCTTTTTAATATATTTCTCTTTCTTACTGTTTATGCAACCTTTACCACATGTTTGATTATAAAAGAGATAACTCTCTTTTTTGTAAAAGTTGGATAAAACATGATTTAGAATAGGCAGGGTGTCCACTGAAAAGGATAGAGGACACCATTCCTCATGAATAACGGGTAGGAGGTTGAGCTAGGCTTTAAGTGAAATTTATTGGGATGGGAAAAAATGATAGAAATAAACTGGCTCTTGTTTTTTACTTATTTAATATCTGTGATTGCGATTATTTCAACACCAGGGCCGAATACTTTATTAATGGTTCAACATGCAATTGCTTATGGGAAAACAGCATCTTTTTTTAATGCTTTAGGTAGTGCGACGGCATCTTTACTGCTAATGATCATTTCTATTCTAGGAATACAGGCATTTTTAACAGAAAAGATCCTCAGCATATTATCGATTATTGGTGCAATTTATTTGATTTATATTGGTGTTACGACCATGCAGAATAGTCAATTTCTGACAGTACAAGATAACGAATCTCATCCTTACATTAACCCATTAAAATTTTTTAAAGATGCATTTCTGGTTGGGGTGAGTAACCCGAAGGATATCATTTTCTTCTTGGTTTTTATGCCTCAGTTCATTGATAAAAATATTAGTTTCTTTCAGTCATCTTTGATGTTGATTGTCGTGTGGATTATTTGCGATGTGTCTATTATGATGTTGTACGGGGTTCTTTCATCAAAAATTCGTTATCTTTCTTCAATGAAATTAGGCCTGATCTCAAAAATTTCTGGGGCTTTAATCACACTCATTGGTTCTGGTGTATTGATGAATGCTATTTTCTAATGAAAGGACGATATTTTCCTCAGTATTTTATAGCAGAAACATTTAAAGTGAAGTATGGAAAAGTTACCCTTTCCATTTTAGAATTCTGGGTTTGCTTGATGGAAAATGTGAAATAAAAGAGATATTTCAGGGGGGGTTAACCGTAGCCGAAACTGTGGGCAACAGAAAGACACCAAAGATGCGCTGCTATTTCTCATTTCGTCCAGCAACAGCCATTAAATTAAAGACAATAATGCAGGAGCATATATGATCACCGAAGTTTTTTTACGCGTTTTTTTACTGCTTTTGATTTCCGCTATAGGCTGGTTGGTTGGTAAAAAATTTAAACTTGATTCTAAAGATATTTCTTCTCTTCTGGTTTATGTCATCTCCCCATTTGTTATTTTTTATGCGATTACGGAATCGCCTGCCGATTGGAGCTATCTAAAATATTCAGCAGGTGCATTGATACTGGCAACCTGTATGGCTTTATTGGGGACATTATTTGCACGTTTTTTCTGGAAAGATAGTCGTGTTAATTTATTCGGCTTTGCCGCAGGTACAGGGAATACAGGCTATTTTGCATTGCCTTTGGTCATGGCAATATTTAATCCAAACCAGATTGCCGTTGCCATTTTTATTATTATTGGGATTAATTTATACGAATTTACAGTGGGGTATTTTATTTCAGCCAAAGGAAGCTCGAATTATAAAGAAAGTTTATTGAAAGTTGCGAAAATGCCAATCATTTATGCCGCTGCTTTAGGGGTTATTTTTAAATATTTGGATATTCATTTAAACAACGTGTTTTCTTCATTTCTTGCAAACTTTAAAGGGGCCTATAGCGTATTAGGGATGATGACAATTGGAATTACCATTTCAAAATTAGCAAAAATTGAAGTGGATTGGCTTTACTCAATTTTATCGATTACATGGAAACATCTGATTTATCCAGTTGTTGGAATCCTTGTATTTTATTTTATTATTCCAACGGACTTAGAAGTTTTACAGGTGATTGCCCTAATGATTGCGACGCCAATGGCTGGAAATGTTGTTGTTATTTCAAATAATTTAGGATTACACCCTGAAAAAGCAGCGACTTCTGTCATGTTGAGTACGATTTTATCGCTCGTTTCAGTACCTGCAGCATTGTATTTTGTCACACAGTATCTTTAGATACTGTTGGCAAATACTGATGTTCATGGTGGTTGAAAAAAGCTTAAAAAATTATTTTTATCAAAAATCTAGCTAAGTCACAACAAGGGGGAAATTCAAGTGAGTGGTTTTTTTGTTTTCGTTACAATTGCATTTCTGACCGTACTCAGTCCAGGCCCAGGGGTTTTGTTTACCATTACCAATTCGATTAATTATGGTGTACGGACTGCCTTATTTGGTATTACTGGGCTTATTATTGGCATGTTTGTGATTGCTGTGATCTCTGCCAGTGGCGTTGGTCTAATTCTTACCAGTAACCCAACAGTTTTTAGCATTTTAAAATATATTGGTGCATTTTATTTAATGTATCTTGGCTATAAAAATTTTATTAAAAAAGCACCGATAGCAGAAAACATTCACAAAGCAAATGAAATACAAATTTCGGTGAGTAAGCAAAATTTATTTTTTCAGGGGCTGTTTGCTTCATTGTTGAATCCAAAAACAATTGTGTTTTTTATTGCGTTATTTCCACAGTTTATTGATATCCATCAAGCGGTCATTCATCAGTTTTTAATTTTATCGCTGACGTTTTGTTTGATTGGATTATGTGTACATTTAATTTATGCAAATTTCTCGTATTTGTTTAAGGAGAAGTTATTGTCTGGAAAGAATTTTTCAAGATTGAATAAAACAAGTGGTTGTATTTTCTTTCTACTCGCGATTTTATTAATCGCACATTAATTTTATATTGTTGAAAGATGCAATTTTATCCACGATAAAATTGCATTCAATAAAAATAAAAAAGTTTATACATCTATTTCGAAGTGTGGATGGGATGACTCCACTTGTTCCACCAAATTGCTGTATTTGCGTTCAATCTCTTGCGCATGTTGTTGCAGCATATGCACTATTTTATCGAGATTCATGTATTCAAAACGATTTTTAGAGCCAACAATGGTGAGTGCTACAGGTGCAATTTTACTAGAATAACGAATAGGCACCGATAAACTTGAATAGCTTGGGTTTACTTCACCTTGTGAAAAATAATAGCCCTGCTTTTTAATGCGCTTCATTTGTTGGATAAATTGCATTTCATCATTCGCAAATCCGACTTTGGTTAATTGCGGGGCATAATCTTGATAAAAATTGTGTAAGCCTTGTTTATTCAAATGTGCAACAATAATTTTCGGCGACGAACCTAAATACACAGGGCGTGGGCTACCGCGCCCATAAGATACCAATAAGTTGCCTTTAAAAGATTCATCATGAATATCAATACAATAGTCATGATTCAGAAAGGTTAATAAACAACTTAACTCCGTACGCTCTACAATTTCTTTCATATAAGGTGTACTGACACGAACCAACGGGTCTGTGGTACGAGAAATATAGTCCAGCACAGCAATTTTAGGTCCAAGGGTATAGTCGCCAGATGTTCCACTGATCCGCTGTAATAAATCGGCTGACACCAACTCTTTGAGATAACGGTAGCTGGTGGGTCGTGATAAGCCAAGTTCTTGACTAATAATATCCACATTAATCACATGGCGAGAAACCGAAAATAAATCTAAAACGGTTAAAATTTTACCAAAACTTGTCACTGCCATAGTTAAATAAACGTCCCGATGCGGTTGCGATATTTGCAAAAATAATAAAAATCTTTCTTTTTTAACACATCTCAGCATTTGCTGGAATGTGTTTAAAATATCACAAATTATCAAATAGAGATATTTTTGTTGACGATTTGGTTTTTTTTTGAAAAAATTGTCAAATTAAATATCGAATAAAGAAAGTTAGAGATAATTTTCTAATTTAAACACATTGTTTATTTAGCGTCTGTAGTGTTTCTATCGGGCGGATTTGTGCGCATGGATATATGATTATTCATGTGAATTAAATGCTTTATTGGTGTTTTAAAAGCATTTTTCTTCATGGTCAGAAATTGATTGCAACCTATTTAGAGATTGATTCATGTTCTTGCACAAGCAGTTATTGGCTTTTCGTCCTTCAAAAATGGATTTTATCTTCGGGGTAAAGACATTCATTGCAGGCATGATGGCGTTGTATATTGCTTTCGCGCTCGATTTGACTTATCCCATGTGGGCCATTGGTACCGTATTTATTATTGCCAGTCCGTATAGCGGTATGGTGTCTTCGAAGGCAGTTTATCGTTTATTGGGCACGGTCATTGGTGCCAGTGTTGCTATTCTTTTAACCCCCCGACTGATTAATACGCCGTTTTTATTTACATTGGTTTTAGCTGTTTGGGTTGGCTTTTGTTTGTATATTACGTTGCTGGATCGCACGCCACGAAGTTATGTCTTTATGTTGGCAGGTTATACCACGGCAATGATAGTTTCAAATGCTGTGACCAATATTCAGACGGTTAGCGTGTTTGATATGGCGTTGGGGCGGGTATTAGAGATTTCAGTGGCAGTGATCTGTACAGCTGTGGTTTTTTCAACCATTCTTCCAGTTCATTTGGGTGCTGTGATTCAACAGCGTGTTAGTAAGGCCTTGGCCGATACGCGTGAAATTTTCAAACAAATTTTGACAGATCCAACACGAGATAAAAATTATTTAGTGCTCTTGGGGGAAATTGCACGTGATATTGCGGATATTCATTCCTTAGCTGGGCATTTGGCTTATGAAAAAGGGGAATTGAATGGTATGACCAAACCCCTTCAGGAAATGTTGCACCAGTTCAGTATGGTCATTTCAAATTTGACAGCAATGTCTGAACGAATTCAGCAACTCGATCATATTCATCCTGAATATCGAGATGGATTAAGACAATTGCATGAACATGTACTTGATTTTTTACAACATCAAGGCGAAATTCGGGAACAGGATTTGAATAGGCTTCCTGCCTTTTTCGATGAAGACTTTCAAAATTTACAACAACTGTGTCATTCGAATCAGCATATTATTCTGATGGGCTTAAAAATGGATATTCGCCATTTAATTCAGAATGTAACGACCGTGAAACTATTGTGGCAATTGATTCAACGCGGTGAAAAGCGTATTCCGAGTCAGGTTGCTGCACTCACAACCAATTATCCGAGTTTACACCGCGATCATGGTATGGCTGTGCGTAGCTCAATCGCTGCTGCTGTCGCGATTCTGGTGTCGTTCACCATCTGGATTTACAGTGGTTGGCGAGCAGGATATATGATGGCGCAACTGGCCGCTGTTTCCGCGTGTATTCTAGCTGCATTGGATAATCCAGTACCTGCATTAAAATTATTTATTCGCGGCAGTATCTATGCCAGTATTTTGGTTATTCTTTATGTGTTTTGCATCATGCCTGAAGTCAAAGCGTTTTGGCAATTGGCATTGGTGCTGGCACCGTGCATGATTTTCTTTGTGATGATGTATCCGTATCCACCATTAACAGGGTTGGCTTTGCCAACGATGGTGTCTTTTATCATGAGTTT
>JASGGM010000059.1:0-11820 GCA_047605045.1 Acinetobacter sp.
GACTTGGTGGTTATGGAAACTACATCGGTCTATTCAATCGCCAGAAGCACTTGTGGCGATATTAATGGTGGGATGTGTACTCATTCATGCAATGTTTGAATTTCCACAAAATTATGCTTATTTTCTACTTCCAGTTGGATTCTTACTGGGATTGGTACAGGCATCATTGCAGCAAAAAACTTATGTTATGCAGTCCTCAATTACCACAACAGTTTTGCTTATGGGTATTTTGCTGTATGGTTTGATTTGGAGAGACTATATAACGTCGATCGATGCGATGAATACAGCAAGGAAGCATACAGATCGGGGTATTCCACAACAGATGCCTTATAAGATTTATGTACTAGACCAGTTTCAACACCGTGCTGAATGGTATTACTTTAATCGTTTTAGTCCGATTCAACCCCAACAGCTAAATCAATATTATAAAGCGGTGGCTATTACCCCAACCCATTATGACTTATTTAAATATGCGCAAATTTTGGCGAATAATGGGCAGTTGGATGAGGCTAAACACCAATTACAGTTAATTCATGGCCTATATCGAATCGATCATAACATTGCAGATTTGTTTAAAAGAACCGATGAAAATGGCAATGTACTCTATCCGAAAGCACAATAAGCGGATGTAAAAAAGCTGCTCATCCACAGGATTGAGCAGCTTTTTAGCAAACAGGTTAGTTAACTTAAGCGTTACGATGCTTTGCTTTGAATATAATTTTCAATACCAACGCTATCAACCAAATCAATTTGAGTGGTCAGCCAGTCCCAATACTCTTCTTCAGATTCAAGAATCTCTTGTACTAGATCACGAGAAACATAATCTTGATTCTGTTCAGACAATGAAACCGCCAATTGTAAAGCTTCAATATTCTCTTTCACTTTACGTACATCACAGTTCAACACTTCTAGCGTATGTTGACCAATGTACAATTTGCCAAGATGTTGTAAATTCGGCAAACCTTCAAGAAATAAAATACGTTCAATGATTTTATCAGCATGTTTCATCTGACGAATGGATTCCTTATATTCAGCAGAACCCAGTTGTTCAATCCCCCAATCATTAAACATGCGAGAATGTAAAAAATATTGGTTGATTGCGGTCAAATGGTGATAAAGCACTTGATTAAGCTGATTAATAACCTCACGATTGCCTTTCATTTGAATTTCTCCGCAATAAAACTGATGTCTAACGACAAATAATAGTCATATGTTAAACAACAACATGAAAATGCGCGAGCTATTTATTGAACAGCAAATGAAAATCACAATCAAAAACAGTCATCTATGTAATTGATTATGAAAAATAAACCCGCTTTGAGTCAAAAGCGGGCAGGAGAAATGATCTTATGATCATCGTGTGCAATACGACACGGATTGCTTATTATTTTATTATATTAAAATAATATAGATTGATGGAACTAGGCAGCAACAGAAATACGTGCAGCAATAATAGCAAGTTCTTCATTAATAATACTTTTTGCTTCTGGTGCACATCGACCACAACATGTAGCCAAATCTAACATTTCACGTACTTCACGGAAGCTTTCAGCACCATTGGCAATGGCTTCTTTGATATCTTGGTCGGTTATACCACGACATAAGCAAACATACATTTGCATTACCTACGGGTTAAAATAAATACGATAAATGATATTATTGATAATTGTTATCGTTTGTCAAATAAAATTATTTAATTTATAGATTAACTCAATTGAATTTTTAAATAAAAAGAAACCACCTAATCGGTGGTTTCGTTGTTATAATCATTAATTAAACGTATGTTATTCAGAAATAACAACAATTCCGTCCATTTCAACCAAAGCCCCTTTAGGTAAACTTGCCACACCTAAGGCTGCACGAGCAGGATAAGGTTGTGCAAAATACTCTCCCATAATTTGATTCACCAATTGGAAATGCGATAAATCAGTTAAGAAAATATTAAGTTTAGCAATATCAGCAAGAGAGCCACCAGCAGCTTCGCAAACAGCTTTCACGTTGTCGAAGACACGACGAATCTGCGCTTCAATACCTTCAACCAGCTCCATGCTATAAGGGTCTAAACCAATTTGCCCTGAAAGGTAGAGTGTTTTCCCTACTAAAATGGCTTGTGAATAAGTGCCAATTGCCGCAGGGGCATTTTCGGTATGGATCACTTGACGTGACATGAACAACTCCTTCTGGATAAATTTGATATCAATCTAGTCAAAACCAAAAGCTTTAAATTTCCCAATAGAAGGATGCGGAAAGGCGAATCCCGCTTCAAGAGAAATATTGCAGCAATTTTACAGGTTTAGTCATGCTTTTATATATAACACAAATTTTTATTTGGCAGATTAATTAATTTTTAGCTAGATGACCTTTTGTGCTTCACTGGCATTACTTGGCGCATCCTGTCGTAATATGCGAGGAAAGCCAAAGTGCATGCGTAAATCCCGAATAATTTGGGCAATCTGATTACGGTTGCTGACTACGATATTGACATAAGTTTTATGGTCTTGGGTATAAACGTGTTCAACACCAGTATGTGCCTTACGGCATTGATAAATCAGTTCAGAAATTTGTTCATCATCCAAACTAATGTAAATACATAAATAAGCATTAAAACTGACATCATCAATATCGTCGGGATTCCATTGTAACAACATGATGTTTTCAGGGTGAAGGTGTTGTTCATGTAGAAGATTATGACAACGTGTACGGTGAACAATCAAACCACGTCGAGATAAGTGTCCTTGAATCGGATCACCTTGGACAGGATTGCAACATCGTGCATATTTGACATCGATGCCCTCGGTTCCTTGTATAAGCCGATGCGATGTCGATTCAATATGGGTAGATTCGAGTGCAAATAAGTGATTGGCCACTAGCTGAGGGAGTAAGTCACCAACAGCAATTTGTTCATAGAGCGTATTGGCGTGTTCTATATGTCGCCATTGTAATAAATTGTGCCAATCTTCACTGGAAAGATCACGCGTTGATATATTGTACAATTTTAAAGCACGATCTAGCGCTTGCTGACCTACAATACGTTGTTCTTCAATATCTTGCTCGCGTAATATGTTTTGAATCGCCCGACGTGCTTTTTGTGTGTTGATAAAACTGAGCCAGTCTGGGTTCGGTGTTGCCAAGACATCGGTTAAAATTTCAACCACTTGACCATTGGTTAACGGTGTAGAAAGTGATTTCGTTTCACCATCAATTTTTGCGCCTATGGCATGATTGCCTAGAAACAGGCTCGCAGCATAGGCAAAATCAACGACAGTTGCACCTTGCGGTAACTCATGCAATTGACCATGTGGGGTATATACCCAAATTTTTTCCTGATGCAGATAATCCAGAAGATCGTTAAATGTTGTTTTTGCACATTCTCCATCCATCAGAAAATTTAAATTTTTCATGGATGCCTGAATCGCAGAACGGCATGCCTGAGGTGCATTTTCTCCCAACACCACGCCAAAACGTGCTGCTTTTCGCATTAATTCAGTTTGGATGGTGAGGGATAAGGAGGTTTGTTCACCTTTTAACGTGAGTCTTAATGATTGATTACCACCTGGAAGTGGGCGACGAATATGATCTTCGAATTCAACAACTTTGAAATTTTCTTTGAGAATATCAACCAGCCGATCACAATCAGCGATTGAGCTGAGAATAATTTCAAACGCATGGCTGCGCGTTAACTCTTGTAGGTTAATATCATTTTTCAGGAAATGGCGAATCAGTTCGATTTTATTGCTTTTCTTTTTAACGCGACCAACGATGGCATAGTCATAAAGTAATTGTGATAAATTTTCTTCCCAAATTTGACGGTACTGGCTACGTTTAGGGCGAGTTTGATTCAATGCATCCTGAACTTGATTGAATAAGTCTAAATCGAGATTCTGATAACATAAATATTCGAGATTATCGCCCATTTCATTCATCCCTACAATGCGAGCCATAGGAACAAAAATATCAAAGGTTTCTTGAGCGATGCGTGCACGTTTATCTGGCCGTAATGCGCCCAATGTGGTCATGTTGTGGTAGCGATCGGCGAGTTTGATAATAATGACCCGTGGGTCTTGTAACGTGGCTTGTAGAATTTTACGAAATGACGCGGCTTTATTGACTTGCTTGTCGCTTGAATGGGTAAGTTTGGTCACACCATCAACCAGTTCGGCAACAACCTTACTAAATTTTTCTGTAATTTCTTCTTTGGTAAATTCGGTATCTTCAATTACATCATGCAGAAGCGCAGCCATGAGCGTATCGGCATCTAGTCGCATTCGTGCCAGAATGCAACAGACAGCGATAGGATGAATAATATAAGGTTCCCCGCTTTTACGGGTAACGCCTGAATGTGCAAGATCGGCGAAATCGCAGGCAGCAAGTACTTGTTCGACACTAGTAGGTTCTAAATACTCGTCGATAATTGTTTTAAGCTGTTGCTTGGCTTGACGGACTTCTTCGCCTTGCATAAACCACCTTTGTGTTGAATAACAGAAAAATATTTTTTGTTGATCAGCAACCTAGAATGAAGATCAATAAAAAAAGATACCTCTAATGAAAAACATTCTGTCTGTCTTGTCAATTTTTCAAGGACAAAAACGCAAATTTTTTTTCCAATGAACTGAATTGCTTTACTCGATACATTCATTTTAAAACAATGAAAAAAGCCTAGTTAGGCTAACTAGGCTTTTGGAAAAGCAATGAGAACTTAGAAAGTAAAACCTTCAATGTTCAAATTATTTGCAGAAAGTGCAAGGTCTAAGCTTGAGGTCTGATAATCTTGCTCGCGCTGTTTTAAAATGTCTTTGCTGACATGACCAATTGCAATTTCACGTAACGCAACCACGGTTGGCTTATCGTTATCCCACTCTACAGTTGGCTCAATGCCTTGACGGGATAACTGGCGCGCACGTTTACTTGCCACGAGCACCAACTCAAAACGGTTATCTACATGGTCTAAACAATCTTCAACGGTTACGCGTGCCATAACTAATCTCTTTATCAGTTAAATTTAACTAGACTGCAAAGTATAAAATGCTTTGCGCTCAGACTCAAGTTTTAATCAATTTTCAGGACGTAATAACTTTTCGATTAAGGATTGATGGCGCTGTGCTTGTTGAGTTGTCTTTAAACGGTTGGCACTCACCACAGATTCCAGATCATGCAATGCTTTATTGAAATCATCATTAATAATGACATAGTCAAAATTCTTGTATTGCTGCATGTCTGCGACGGCACAGCTCAAGCGATGTTCAATAATATCGACAGCATCCGTCCCCCGATTGGACAAGCGTTGACGTAAGTCAAACTGGCTAGGTGGTAAAATAAAAATTTGAATGGAGTCGGGGAAAATTTTGCGAACTTGTTGTGCACCTTGCCAGTCAATTTCTAACAGGACATCATGACCTTTGGCAAGTTGTTGTTGAACAGTCGTTTGTGAGGTTCCGTAATAGTTGCCAAATACTTCGGCAAATTCAATAAATCCGCCAGTATCGACCTGACTTAGAAAGTGATCTTTGCTTGTAAAATGATAATGCACACCATCAAGTTCGCCAGGGCGTTGGCCACGTGTTGTATGCGAAACTGAAACGTGTAAATTGGTTACACGTTCAAGCAGGGCTTTTACTAAAGATGTTTTGCCTGTTCCCGATGCCGCAGAAACAACAAACAATAAACCCGACATGATATTTTTCCTGATATGATAAAATATCTTCTCTATTTTAGAGCAGAGTGGGGCTAAACTGAATAGCTGTATGTAGCTTCACCCGAAGAAATGCTAAAAAATTGCAGACAAGTGGTAAATTGAGGACGTTATGGAAATTGTATTGGCCAATCCAAGAGGTTTTTGTGCAGGTGTAGACCGAGCAATTGCGATCGTCAATCGTGCACTTGAATGCTTCCAGCCACCGATCTATGTTCGGCATGAGGTCGTTCACAATAAATTTGTAGTTGATGATTTACGTCAGCGCGGTGCAATTTTTGTGGATGAGCTGGATGAAGTTCCCGACAATAATATTGTTATTTTTAGTGCCCATGGTGTATCTAAAGCAGTGCAGCAAGAGGCGGTGCGACGGGGTTTAAAAGTTTTTGATGCAACGTGTCCGCTAGTCACAAAAGTTCATATTGAAGTCACGCGTTACTCACGAGAAGGTGTAGAAGCGATTTTGATAGGCCATCATGGACATCCTGAAGTTGAAGGGACGATGGGGCAATATGATAAAAACAATGGCGGTGATATTTATTTGGTCGAAGACGAAGCGGATGTGCTTGCATTGACAGTAAAAAATCCAGACCGTCTTGCTTTTGTCACACAGACGACTTTATCTATCGATGATACCGCGAAAGTCATTGATGCATTACGTCAGAAATTTCCAAATATTCAGGGCCCAAGAAAAGATGATATTTGCTATGCCACGCAAAATCGTCAGGATGCGGTGCGTGATTTAGCTAATCAATGCGATGTGGTATTGGTCGTGGGTTCACCGAATTCTTCGAACTCCAATCGGTTACGTGAATTGGCAGAGCGTATGGGAAAACATGCCTATTTGGTTGATAATGCCGATCAGCTTGAAGAGACATGGTTTTATCATCGTTGTAAAATTGGCGTGACCGCAGGTGCATCTGCACCTGAAATTTTAATTAAACAGGTGATTCAGCGTTTACAAGATTGGGGTGCACAAATACCCAAAGAGCTTGCAGGACGTGAGGAAAATATTACCTTTAGTTTACCCAAAGAGTTGCGTATTCAAGTCACTCAAGCTTAAACCGATTCGGCGCCTCACAAGGATGTCTAAGCATCCTTGTGAGGGGTTTTGGTATTTTTAATGTTCCTCATTATTTTTTAGAATATTCAAATGATTCATCACAAGCCTTATATGGGATTGTAAATATATATTTCTTTTATAAAATAAAAAAACATTAGTCGACAAAATTATGATTACAATGCAGAAAAGACACATTCCATCACAATGAGGAATAATTATGAATTTTCTTAAAAAAACGGCGCTTGTGACCCTGATGGGCAGCACACTATTCTTTTCGGGTTGCGGCTATAATACTTTACAGGCAAAAGATGAAGCTGTAACGGCTGCATGGTCAGACGTAGAAAACCAGTATCAACGCCGTGCCGATTTAGTTCCCAATTTGGTGAACGTTGTGAAAGGTTATGCCAAACATGAACAGCAAGTGCTGACCGAAGTGACTGAAGCACGTTCGAATGTCGCTGGTTTAAAAGTCGATAAAGAAGTGTTGGAAGATCCTGCATTGTTTCAGAAATATCAACAAGCACAGGGAGAATTAACAGGGGCATTGTCACGCTTGATCGCGGTGTCGGAAAACTATCCAGACTTAAAAGCCAATGAACAATTCCGCGATTTGCAGGCACAATTGGAAGGTACGGAGAACCGTATTGCGGTCTCTCGTAATCGTTATATTGGCTCAGTACAAGATTACAATACCTATGTGCGTCAATTCCCGCAAACCATTACTGCAAAAGTGATTGGTATGAAAACACGCCCTAACTTTAGTGCAGATGCTGGTGCAGAAAAAGCACCAAAAGTTTCATTTGAATAATTCGGATTTTGACCGATGATCGGGATGAACGCGTGGTTAAAACGTGCAGTGTTGATGTTATTGATGGCTTTTGCATCATTCATCAGTATGTCTACGGTATGGGCAGAAGTTGCCACAGCCAAGGATGACAGTGAAGATGCCTTGGTTGTTGGAAAAATTATTCAGCAGCAACAGGCCAACAACTCAACATCGCAAAGTGCAAGTCAGGTACTGACAACCGCGAGCGACGTAAAAACGACCGTTGCAGACGATATGCAGGCAGGGCAAACGCAACGCAGTTTGCCTACACTCGATCAACCCGTTATCGATCAGGCGAAATTACTCAATGCTAGCGATGTTGAGCGCTTAAATCAGAAAATCAAAACCTTGTATCAACAAGGTAAAGCACAGATTGGCGTTATTATTGTTCCAACCACAGGGCAGGAAGATATTTTTAGTTATGCCATGCGCGTGGCGGAACAATGGAAACTGGGTTCTGCTAAACGTGACAATGGACTTCTCATTGCAGTTGCGGTGAATGATCGCCGTATTCAAATTGTAACGGGCTATGGTTTGGAAGGCGTACTGCCCGATGTCATGGTCAGCCGTATTATTCGCAATAACATTACCCCATTGTTTAAACAGGGGCAGTATGCTCAAGGGATTGAAGGCGGGCTTGATGCGATTAGCCAAATTCTGAATCAAGATCCTGAGATTGCAAAGCAAGCAGCCGACGATTTAAAAAAACAACATGATGATGCGCTGCATGCTGAACAAGCGCGAGATCGCATGTTTCTCTATACTGCGATCATTTTAGTGGTCGGGATTTTTGCATCCTTTATTGTGGGTAACCGATTAAGTGCAGCGACAGCAGGTGTTGCCGCGGTAACCGCTGGCGTTGTGAGTGGTGTGGGGCTGGTGACCAGTTTATTTCTTGGTGTGGCAGTCTTCTTTTTATTGGTGACATCGCTTGCCCAAATCATTTTGCAAGCCGTACTTTCAGGCGGCGGTGGACGTGGTGGTGGATCGGGTGGCTTTGGCGGCGGCGGCGGTTATAGCGGCGGTGGCGGTAGTTTTGGTGGTGGAGGAGCATCAGGGTCATGGTAGATATCAACGATCAAACCGTGGTGAGTACAGCACCCACGACGGACAATCGCACGCCAAGTTTTAAACGCTGGCTGCGACATTTTTGTTATACCTCTTCGACGAAACGTTATTTCAAACCAACCGATCAACAGGCGATTGCCGATGCGGTCCGTCAGGCGGAGCAAGGTCATATTGGTGAAATTCAAGTGGTGATAGAAGGGCATATTCCATGCGCGATGGCTTATCATATCGATACTGAACAACGTGCGAGACAATTATTTGCCTCGCTTGGCGTGTGGGATACAGAGGCCAATAGTGGCGTGTTGCTCTACTTAAATTTATGTGAACGTCAGGTAGAAATTGTGACTGATCGCGGGATTCACAATGCAACCCAGCCTGAGCAATGGCATGCAATTTGCCAACACATTATTGTGCAAATGCAGCAACGGCACTATCGACAAGCTGTGGTGCAAGGGGTGCTACAGATTGGTCAAATTTTACAAGCATTTTATAATCACCAACAGCCTGATCAGAACAATGAATTGGGCAATGCACCGATTATGTTGAACTAAGATGAAAGGAATGGATTAAATCTGATCTGAGACATGCAGGAGAACATTGACCGATGTTTAGGTGCATTGATTCATGACAGTTTAAGAGGGTGTCAATCCATCGCAGTTGTGAACACATGGTGCAATATTAAAGTTAGTAAATAAATATAATATCAAAGTGTTTGTGGATGAGAATTAAAATAAGTTATTGTATTTAAATAAAAATTTTAAAAATGCAAACACTTGTAATTCTGGAGGAATGCGTATTAAATTAAAATGATCGTGGAATTTAAGAATATTGGATGATCTTATGAGTAATACAACGGTGGCTGCTCGTCGGCAATATGCAGGATTTAAAGCTGATCACGTGGGGAGTTTTTTACGTCCACAACGTTTAAAAGAAGCTCGTAAAGATTTTGCGAATGGCAAAATTACACAGGATGAATTAACGCAAATTGAAAATGAAGAAATTCAAAATATTGTAGCGCAACAAAAGAAAAATGGCGTACATGCGATTACAGATGGTGAATTGCGTCGTGCGTATTGGCATTTCGATTTCATGGAAAACTTAATTGGGGTTGAAGGTTTTACAGATGCAGAAGGTAAAAAATTCCACGGTGTTGAAACCAAACCGCATAATGTTCGTGTTATTGGTCGACTCGATTTTCCTACGGATCATCCACATTTGGCACATTTTAAATTCCTGCTTGATACTGTCGGAGATGCAGGTACAGCAAAAATGACCATTCCAAGTCCAAACATGATGATGCGTCCTGCGATTCGTTTTAATGCAGTGTATGGTCAGGATATCAAACAATATGTGAATGATTTGGGCTTGGCATATCGTAAAGCGATTCGTACATTCTACGATTTAGGTTGCCGTTATTTACAATTGGATGATGTTTATTGGGCAAATTTAATTAATGCTCAAGATCGTCAAGCTGAAATCGATTCAGGTGTTGATATTATTGAATTATCGAATTTTGCGACAGAAACATTGAACATTGCATTACAAGATAAACCTGAAGATCTGGTGATTGGGATTCATATTTGCCGTGGTAATTTTGCTTCGACTTGGCATACAGAAGGTGGGTATGAATCTGTTGAAGCGTTTATTTTTAAAAAAGTTCCGAATATTGATCGCTTCTTTCTGGAATATGACACAGCGCGTGCAGGCGGCTTTGAACCATTGGCAAGCCTTCGTGGTTCAGGTGCAGAAGTGGTCTTGGGTCTGATTACCTCAAAACTGGAAGAACTTGAAAATAAACAGGCAATTATTGATCGTATTCATGAGGCATCAAACTATCTGCCACTTGAACAACTGGCGCTTAGTCCACAATGTGGTTTCTCTTCAACTGAAGAGGGGAACAAAGTACCTTACGATGCGCAGTGGCGTAAATTGCAGTTGATTAATGAAATTGTTGCAGAGGTCTGGGGGGAGTAATTCCCACATTCTCATACTGCAAAAAACCACGCCGAAGCGTGGTTTTTTGTGTTGTATTTATCGTTTAGTCCATGGTTTTACAGAGTGAACAGATTGCACCATTATGTTTATGTGAGAACATGATGTCTGGACGTTCGTAGTCCTGATCGCAAACACGGCATTGATAAACCGTTGCAACAGGCGTACCTTCAGCATCGTAACGTGGTTCAGCAATCCCATCATCGGCTTGTTTAATGTAGTATTTGCCTTGGGTGATTAATCCCATGATGGGGGTTAAAACAAAGGCAAGTACCAAGGCAATGAGCGGTGAATAGGGTGCAAGGAAACTACCCAACAAACCAAAGAATGCTGCAATGGATAAACCTGCCGCAACCAGAAACGATACCATACCTACAGGGTTAACGTTGTACAGCATGTCACGACGGTACTCAGGTGCTTTTGGCGAAAGCTTGAGGACATATTTGTTAATCGCAATATCCGTTGCAACCACGACCACCCATGCAATGGCAAAGTTTGAATAAAAACCAAGAATTTTACCCAACACGGCGAACATATTGCCTTCCATCAAGGCCAATGCAATGGCCAGATTGACCATGACAAACACAATACGACCTGGGTAATGTTTGCTAATTCGTGTATAGGCACTGGTCCATGCCAGTGAGCCTGAATAGGCATTGGTGACATTAATTTTAATCTGTGAAATGACCACCAGAATCACGGCCAGCGTTAGTGCCGCCCAGCCTGGTAACATGTCATGGAAAGCAGCATTAAATTGCTGAACGGGTTCGGTACTGTTTACACCTGGTAGTTTGGTTAGCAGATAGAACCCGAGGAATGCACCAATAATTTGTTTAATCGCGCCAAGAATGACCCAGCCTGGTCCTGCGGAAATCACTGCTGCCCACCATGCTTTGCTATTTTCTTTGGTTTTGGCAGGCATAAAGCGCAAGTAGTCAATTTGTTCCCCAATTTGCATAATCAAGGATAAACATACGCCCGCACCTAACATAATTGCGGCCATATCGACGGGTGCGAAACCATCTTTGCCTGAGAAATTTGCAAATTGTGCAATTAAATTTGGTTCTTTATGAATAAGATAGGCAACAGGGCCAATCATCAAAATTAACCAAAGCGGGGTTGTCCAGACTTGTAATTTACTCAGGGCTTTCATGCCGTAAATGACCAGTGGAATAACCATGA
>JASGGM010000060.1:0-11816 GCA_047605045.1 Acinetobacter sp.
TTGGTTAGGTGGTATGTTGACGAACTGGAAAACACTTCGCCAATCTATCAACCGTCTTAAAGACCTTCAAACTCAATCTACCGATGGTACTTTTGCTAAACTGACTAAACGTGAAGCATTAGAACGTACGCGTGAGATGGAAAAACTTGAACGTGCTCTAGGCGGCGTGAAAAACATGGGTGGTTTACCTGACGCATTGTTTGTAATTGACGTTGACCACGAAGCAATTGCAATTAAAGAAGCGAAAAACTTGGGTATTCCAGTTATCGGTATCGTTGATACAAACTCTAACCCTGATAATGTTGATTACATCATTCCAGGTAATGACGATGCGATCCGTGCTGTGACTTTGTATGCTTCTTCTATGGCAAATGCAATCCTTGCTGGTAAAGAATACGCTCAAACTCAAGCAAATGCTCAAGCGAAAACTGAAGAAGCTCCAGCTGCTTCAGAGGCTTAATGCTTTTTGACGTCGCTTGTCATTTTTGCGACACGTAATAGTGGCAAATTAAACGTCGAGACAGCACACGGCCCAGAGTTTCTTTGGGCCGTTTTTGTTCATACAGATTTTTTTCTACCTTAAAATTAGGAGAATAACATGACTGCAATTACTGCAAGCATGGTAAAAGAATTACGTGACCGTACTGGTCTAGCAATGATGGAATGTAAAAAAGCTTTGACAGAAGCAGATGGTGATATCGAATTAGCGATTGATAACCTTCGTAAATCTGGTCAAGCAAAAGCTGCTAAAAAAGCAGGTAACATTGCTGCTGATGGTGCTATCACTATCGTTCAGGATGGTAACAAGGCAATTCTATTAGAAGTTAACTGTCAAACTGACTTCGTTGCGAAAGACGAAAACTTTGCAAACTTCTCGAATGCAGTAGCAAAAGCAGTTTTAGCATCTGGTGAAGTTGAAGCTGAAAAGATTGCTGAATTAAAACTTGAAGATGGTCAAACTGTAGAAGAAGCGCGTATTGCACTTGTTCAAAAAATCGGTGAAAACATTCAGGTTCGTCGTGCGAAAATTGTTGAAGGTGATAACCTTGCAGTTTACAAACATGGTCTTAAAATCGGTGTTGTTGTTTCTTATACTGGTGATGCAGACACAGGTAAAGGTATTGCAATGCACGTTGCTGCGTTCAATCCAGTTGCTGTAAATGCTGAATCTGTTCCTGCTGAACTTGTTGCAAAAGAGAAAGAAATTGCAGAAGCGAAAGCATTGGAATCTGGTAAACCTGCAAACATTGTTGAAAAAATGGTGTCTGGTTCAGTTGAGAAGTACTTGAATGAAGTTGTTCTTGAGCGTCAACAATACGTGATTGATAACGACAAAAAAGTTGCTGAAGCATTGAAAGCAACAGGTACAACAGTTGTTCAATTCGTTCGTTTTGAAGTGGGCGAAGGTATTGAGAAAAAAGCAGAACTTAGCTTCGCTGAAGAAGTTGCTGCTGCTCAAGCTGCTGCTAAATAAGTTTAGCAACAAGAAGAAGCCCCTATGTTGGGGCTTTTTTTATCTTTAATTGAAGGTGAAAGAATGAATAAAAAAATCTGGACGCTTGTGATTGTTATTGTGGCGGCACTGATTGGTTACTTTACGGGTACGAATCAGCATCAGTCTGTATCATCTGTCGAGCAAAAAAATCAGCAATCTGCTGTGACTGATGATGTAAAAGAAGCCCATCAGTCGTCTGCTAAAGATTATGCAGAAGCATCAGGGGGAGCATCAAAGAATCAACCTTCCTATTCGCAGAATACCGACATTCATAATGCATTTGTAAATCGTCAAAGTAATATACAAGTGAAAGGGGAAGGTACAGTAAAAGCAATTCTGAAAGATGATAATGAGGGTTCTCGTCACCAGAAATTTATTTTAAATGTAGGAAATGATCAAACTGTATTGGTTGCGCATAATATCGATCTGGCAGCAAGGCTTGATGGTTTGAGAAAGGGGGATACTGTGCAATTTTATGGTGAATATGAATATAGTGATAAAGGTGGTGTCTTACATTGGACGCATAAAGATCCACAGGGTCGACATAAGGATGGTTGGCTTAAGTTTGCGGGTCGTGTGTATCAGTAATCGAGTAGGTGGGGTAAGTATAATTAAAGTAAATTTTTGATATTGTTCATGTTATAGAGTGGTGTTTTTGCAGCTCGACATCATCTGGATATGTCTGTTATGCGCTTCAATATTATACAAAAACATAATTTAATTCAGATTGTTGTATTTTTACGTATGTAAGGAAATAATTTTATATACGTAGGGTAGCAGATAATTGAGAGAAAATGCTCTTAAACAGCCTGTGAGGGCACAATAACAACCTATAAAATAAAAGCCACTGTAAAGTGGCTTTGTGTCAAATGCAATTTATGGAGTATTCTGATTAAGAGTTTGGTCCATCAACACGTTCAATGCTAACTTTGGCTGTACCAGAATTGGTTAAGCCGATTTCCTTTGCAGCAGCATAAGATAAATCAAGAACACGATTGCCATGGAAAGGACCACGGTCATTTACTTTTACAACAACGCTTTGACCATTTGCTTTATTGGTCACGCGAATAAAACAGTTAAGCGGTAAGCTGCGATGTGCTGCTGTCAACGCATTCATGTCAAAAGTATCACCGCTGGCGGTTTTACGACCATGAAATTGACGGCCATACCAAGAAGCAATACCTGTTTGGCTAAATTTACGAACTGTATTAGATGCTACAGTATTCAATTTATCAATCACTGAAGGCTCGTCTTCGGGAACTTCAATTTTAGCTGCTAAAGTTTGACGACGGATTTTATCGCCAGAACGTTCGGTGATTGAAAGACTGTTGATGGTTGGAAGTGGACTGCTTTTGGCAGTATCTTTGTTTATTACACGAGCAGCAAGGCTTGTACTGTCATTGTCATTGTTAAATGATGATGACTGCACCAGATCTGCTTGTGCTTGCGACAACGTCAGCCCAAAGCTGAGTGCTAGCAATGTTTTCAGGGGGTAGTGCATGAATAATCTCCAAGGAATAATTCGAATTTCATCAATTAGGTAGAGATAAAACTCAAATTAACCTACACACAATTTAAATGTTCAATTGCATTTGACGATATGGATAATATTCAGCTCGCCCTTGAAGTGTCTAGTCATAATTGGCAAATAGTTACAAAAAGGACAAAAAGACACATTTTTAGATTAAAAAATAACCAATTTTGTAACAAAATGCGAATTTAGCTGAAATTTAATTCAAAACCCATTGAAAAAATCTTGACTATTGGAAATGTCGGTAGATTTTTCTTAGCGTTGTGTAATTTCAGTACCAAGTAGCCATACTGCAGTCGCATACATACGACTTTTGTTGTAAGTCGTAATGACCTGAAAATTAGGGTAAGTAATGTAATAAATAGGAGCATTGTAGTCTTGCAGTTGTATGACATTCACCAGATCTAAATCATCTATTTTTACAATCGGATTAATTGGGCTGACGCCTTGCTGTCTCAGCACACCATAAGGGGAAGGAGTGTTCAGGTCTTTCGCAATGATGCTATCAGGTGTGCTTCCTGTGTAGCGTGCGGCGAAAGCGATGGGCTGATTACGTTGCCAGCCTTGTTTTGAGAGATAATTGGCGATGGAACCAATGGCATCGACAGCGGAATTTCTTAAATCAATATGGCCATTACCGTCATAGTCCACGCCAAATTTTGTAATATTACTTGGCATAAATTGTGGATAGCCTACAGCACCTGCATAAGAACCCACGATAGATGTAATTGGATAGCCTTCTTTATATGTCCATGCAATGAGTGCGCCAAGTTCATCGGCAAAATATTCCGCACGACGAGGGTAACCAAATGCCAGTGTGGCAAGGGCATCTCGTGTCATGATACCCCCTTTGTTACTACCAAATCCTGTTTCTACACCCAAGATACCTAAAATAATTGCTTGAGGCACACCATATTGTTGTTCTGCACGATTCAGTGCATCGGCGTATTGATCACGAAAGCGCACACCTTTTTGAATCGTTCCTTCAACAAGAAACATTTCTTTATAGGCATACCATGGTTTGCTTTCGCCAGGTCGTTGCATAATTTGTAAAATATTGGGGCGATTGGTTGCACCTAGCATGGCTTGATCGACTTGTTCAGCACTCAATCCATAGCGTTGCATGGTTTTTTGCCTAAAATCTGGATAGCCAGCAGCATTGATAAACTCATTCGCTTGACAATACGATGTGGTAATCATTGATGTTGCTGCAAGTGTTAGTGTTGCAAAAGTTTTATTTAATTTTTTTCGCCACATAATAAAAATCCAATTAGCGATGTGTATGAACTGACATGACGATACCAAAAGCGGTCATCAAGGTAATAATTGCGGTGCCACCGTAACTCATAAAGGGTAATGGAACGCCCACTACGGGTAAAATACCACTGACCATGCCTGCATTGACAAATACATATACAAAAAATGACAAACCGTAGGCGCTTGCCAGTAAACGACCATAATTATGGAAACATTGCATACCAATTTGGAAGGTACGAGAAATAATCGCAAAATAAAGCAAGATGAGAAGTGCAACACCAATTAAGCCAAATTCTTCTGAATATGCTGCAATAATAAAGTCGGTATGGCCTTCGGGTAAAAAGTGTAGGTGAGATTGCGTGCCTTGTAAAAAGCCTTTGCCTGAAAATCCGCCAGAACCGATCGCAGTTTTGGACTGGATAATGTTCCAGCCAGTTCCTAAAGCATCGGCTTCAGGGTTGAGTAGGGTCAATACACGTTGACGTTGGTAGTCATGCAGTAAAAACTCCCATGCAATGGGGATAATGACTGCAGCACATCCCACCGCAGCTAAGATTAAACGCCATGATAAACCACTTAAAAACAACACAAAGATACCGCTTCCAAGCACCAATAATGAGGTACCTAAGTCTGGCTGTTCAGCAATGAGTATAAAGGGAATCACAATCAGAATAAGTGTGATGAGTACGGTTTTAAACGTCGGCGGAAGTGGTCGGCGTGTTAAAAACCAGGCAGCCATCATAGGCATGCCTAACTTCATAAATTCACTGGGTTGTACACTTCCAATACCAGGAACATCTAACCAGCGTTGTGCTCCCATGCGCACTTCACCAAAAACTTTGACTGCGATTAAACACACGACACCAAATACATAAAAATAAGGCGAAAAAGACTGGAATACCTTGGGTGGGATTTGTGCAATGGTGATCATCACCACAAAGCCAATTCCAAAGCTGATCGCCTGTTTGGTGACAAGTCCTATATCTTGGGCTGAGGCACTATAGAGTACGGTCAGACCAAGCATTGCATTGAGGATGAGGAAACAACATAACCAAGGGTCGATATGTAACCGTTGCCATCTTGATGGCATCATTGCTGTGCTTAGACCATCACGAGGCGCTTGTCGTAGAAATTTGTATTGAGAACTCGGTGCCATAAGGGTTTAAAGCAAATAATAATTAGCATGCGAATGCTAACATAATGCCACCACAAGGCAATGCATTTGTCAGTTTGAAGTTAAAAAATATGTGAATAAATACGAGTTAATCACCTAAATTAGTTTGAATGAAAGAATAAAGAATCATGGTATTTCGCTAAGATTTTAAGTTCATCTTTATTTAAGCGGGGAAAAATTTTATCGATGGCAATATGGACAGCTTTGATAACCGCATTGCACCCTAAATCAGATGCTTTTCGTTTAATCATACCAAGTTCTAAAGTTTCATTAAAATCATGTAAATAGTGTCGAACGATCGATTCGGCAAATATCTTATAATTTTCAGCTAAGGTCGCGACATTGATTTTTTCACCTGCAATAATATGCTGGTAATGGAATTTTAGGTTAGTGACGAGTGATTCATCTAAGGTTGTCCCCATTCGTAACTGACCTTGGGGATCTGTAAATAGGCTTTTTTCCAAAAATAGCAAAGAGTTTTTGACAATTTTAGGATCAGCCTTTCCCATTAATTGTTTGAGTAAGACCGCAACACTTGATTTAATAAAATTTGCTAATTTTTCAGCAGTATCTTTTTTATCACTATCGGGCAGTTGATGAATTAAATCGGTCAGAATGGCATCTAGTAATTCTTCATTGACTTTCAGTGCAATTTCATCACGTAAGACATATAAAGCATCGTTAAAATTGCGTTTTTGTACCGTGAACTGTATTTTTTCTAACAATGCTGCGGATGGGATAAATCCAAAAAAAGCCATTATCTTTCCTTAATATTGACAGTAAGTGTTTATTTTAGCCCTAGGTTATTTAGCATGATGAAGGAAGATGGCTATTTAAAGCATGAATTGTCGTTTGCAAGCGCAATATGACATACTTTGTTGATCATGAAAATGATCCAATAGCCAGCTTCATCATAAAGTATTCATTCACCAATCTTCAATTTCTATTGACGCGCTAAACGTAGTGGTTGTGTAGGCAACCAGTCTAAGTGTGATACTCGACAAGGATTAATATCCAAACCACCACGTCGGGTATATAACGCATACACCATTAATTTTTCTGGCTTTAATGTGCGCCAGATATCGGCATAAATTTGTTCGACACATTGTTCGTGAAAACCGTTATGTTGACGAAATGAAATAATATAGCTTAATAGGCTGGCCGCATTCGGTTGAGCACCTTGGTAACGAATAATGACGGTACCCCAGTCAGGCTGACCTGTTACAGGACAATTGCTTCGTAACAAATTGGAGTGATATAGCGTTTCGATATGATGTGCTGAATCCTGCAATTGCAGCAGCTTCGCATCAGGATGATTAGACAATTGTTCAGGTTGTAAGTGATCTAAACATTGACCTTGCGGTTGGGATATTTCCAATGCATTGACATCAAATAACCCTAACGTCACTGGACTTTGTGCCGCTTGGGATAAATCTTGTTCAACGGTTGCAATCAGTTGCTCTTGTGATGCAAAGCTCTTAAAGTTCAAGCTATTGAAGTATAACTTCAATGACTTGGATTCTATTAGATAAGGAGAGGTTGCCTCTAACGTTAAGCGTCCAATCGCCACTTGAGGAATTCCATTTGCATTTAACCAGGATATTTCAAAAACATGCCACCAATCTCGACCCTGATAGATACCTGCAACCTCAGCATACTGCTCACGGGAAGCTGCGCGCTGAATGGGAAATAAAATGTCTGGTTGATATTCAGTTGGGTATTGAGTGTCTTTACCCAGTAAAGATTGTTCTACGCTCATTCTCGAATTCCTGAACCTTTGGCCAATAGTAGATAGGCAAAACCATAAAAAATAGCACAGAAAATGCTAATCATCACCAGTGAAAGACTCACGCTGACATCACTATGACCTAAAATGCCATATCGAAAAGCATTGACCATATAGACAATCGGATTAATCAGCGATAATTTTTGCCAAAATGGACTGAGTGCACTGATCGCATAAAATACACCGCCTAAATAAGTTAAGGGTGTTAATATAAATGTCGGTACAATTGAAATATCATCGAATGAACGTGCATAAACTGCATTAATAAACCCAGCGAGTGAAAATAACAAGCTGGTGATGACCACGGTATAAATCGTCACAAAAAAATTGAAAATATGTAAATCGGTAAAAAATAAGCTGACGATGGTCACAATTAACCCGACCAACACACCACGGCATACACCGCCAATTACGTATCCCCACAGTACCAAGGTGAGTGGAATCGGACTGGTTATGAGTTCTTCAATGCTTTTTTGAAATTTTGCACTAAAAAAGCTAGAACAGACATTGGCGTAGCTGTTGGTAATCACTGCCATCATAATTAAACCAGGTACGATGAATTGCATATAGGTAAAACCACCCATTTGCCCAATGCGTGAGCCGACCAAATTACCAAAGATCACGAAATATAAGCTCATAGTGATCGCGGGTGGTAATAGGGTTTGTGGCCAGATTCGCATGAATCGACGGATTTCTTTCCGTACCAGCGTCCACAGCGCAATACTTAATTGATTCAAGTTCATTGCGCGACTCCTTCAAGATTTCTTTCCACCATTTTGACGAACAACTCTTCTAAGCGATTCGATTTATTGCGCATACTTTGTACTTGAATACCCAGAGATTCAAATAGTTGAAAAATATCATTGAGAGTATGCGATTTATCGATTGTCACTTCTAGTGTCATGGCATCGGCTAAATGAAAATGAATGCCCAGTAAATTTAAAGCGGGGGGCTCGATTGGATAAGCCAAATCAAAGATAAAGGTTTCTTCATTGAGTTGGCTTAGAAACGATTTCATGCTGGTGTCTTCACGAATCAAACCATGATCAATAATTGCAATGCGTCGACAGAGCATTTCTGCTTCTTCTAAATAGTGCGTGGTTAAAATAATTGATGTGCCATTTTGGTTCATTTCAACCAGAAAATCCCACATCGATCGGCGTAACTCAATATCTACACCTGCCGTTGGTTCATCTAAAATCAATAATTTCGGTTGATGCATCATCGCACGTGCAATCATGAGGCGACGTTTCATCCCTCCCGATAACATGCGGGCCTGCATATTACGTTTAGACCATAAGCCTAGTTTTTCCAGATAAAATTCGGCACGTTCTTGAGCAACTTTACGTGAAATACCGTAATAGCCAGCTTGGGTCACCAAAATATCAAAGGTTTTTTCAAAATGACCAAAGTTAAATTCCTGAGGAACAACCCCCAATTGTTGTTTCGCCCGTGATGGTGCATGGTCTAGACTATGACCAAAAATTTCAACTTGCCCCGAGGTTTTTTTGCTTAATGAGCTAATAATACTGATAGTGGTGGATTTACCTGCGCCATTTGGACCGAGAAGAGCGTAGAATTCACCCTCTGGAACCGTTAAATTAATTTTTTTTAGTGCTTGAAAACCATTTTTATAAGTTTTGGAGAGGTCTTTCAACATCAGTGCTGCGGGCATGTCTTTCTCACATCGTGTTTTGACTATATATTGTGAGCGATATCGCAAAGTAAACCAAGTGGTTTGGATCGATTTAAATGTGTGTGGAATGATATTGTTTAAAGCATGAGCATTAAATCTCTTTGAGTATAGGTTTGTCTTTACCTTCTAATTTTTTTTGTTATGATGGGCATCTCCAAGCGCTCGTAGCTCAACTGGATAGAGTACAGGTCTCCGAAGCCTGTGGCGTGGGTTCGAGTCCCGCCGAGCGCACCATTTGCTATTATCTAACCTGTATAAAACTGTTTAAAGTCGTTGCTACATAAAACTTTTAGCTTCACAAACCTGTTTAAATCTATTCAAAGGTGTAATGCATCTTTACGTTACTGGTTGCGTTACTAGGATTCCATTGAGTACGGTGTAACGCAAAAGATGTCAAAAAAATTATTTCGTTTACTGACGCTAAAATCAAGGCAGTATTAAGAGAGTTAAAACTTAACAATCCCAATGGCTTACAAAAAGATGTACGGCTAAGTAATAGGGACGGATTGAATCTTCTAATACGAAAAAGCGGTGCAACAATGTGGCGTTTTGATTACACGCGCCCCATTACAAAAAAACGCAATACTTTATATATTGGCCATTACCCAGAAATGACACTTGCAAAAGCTCGTGAATTTCGTGAACAGTATCGGGCTTTAATATTAGAAGGAAAGGACCCACAAGAAGAAAAGGAATCTGTAGGCGAAACTGAAAAACTACGCAAGCAAAATACATTTCAGGAAATTGCGGAACAATTCAAGAGTAAAGAAGATTTATCGCCTGGCACAATAATTAGAAATGATCGTATTCTTAAAAAACTTTATTTAGCTATAGCCGACTACCTTTTAGGGTGCAGTTCACTTAGGTCGGTTTTTATTGCCTAAAATTCGGAGACAGACATGGCAGAATCTAAAAGCCGTTTGGTGATTGAGATTAGTTCGGAGCAAGCTAAAAAAATGTAGACGCTATTACTTTTGCTTTGAATGAACAAAAGCTAATGTCATGGATCTAAATGCGTTTGTGGATGCAGCACAAGTGATTGCTAATTTATCTATTTCTGATTGATTTAATCATCGATAAAGGGGAAACAAACTTATTTCTCAATATCTGATAAATTAACTCAAAAAATGTTTTGGGGGATTTTCGCCGCTTGGAACATTAGAATTAATCAATGACTTGCCCTTTTTTGAGAAAGGGCAAGTCAAACACTAAATATTCACTAAAATTGGGGAGAATAACTCCCAAGAATCAACCTTTAATGCTTTGAACGGAGAGCTTCCATCTTTCATGGAACTTATAAATATATGATCTTTATTTTTAATGTAGTACTTATCGTCTAATTTAAAAATCTCAACGAAAGGGTCTGTATCATGATCAAATGATTCTAGACTTAAAACATAATTCTTATTTTTAGTATTGCAGATAACATACTCTTCATTGTCTATTTTAATAGATGCAATACCACTTTTTGCAGGAATTGGAATGGTATACTTGTTAAATTCATCTAATGATTTAATAGTTTCAAAGCAGCCAAGTGCAATGTTGTATGCAAGAAATCCACCGTGCTTTCCACGTAAGTATTTCTTATGTTTGTTGGTAGTAATACCTAGCATCTCTGCTGCTTTATTTTTATCTGGATCAGTGATTGATTTGTATAATTCGTATTTCAGGTTATTCCTAATTAATTTAAAACTAATTTTAGTTTTGAGTAACATGTGGTTAATTCTATTCATATTTTTTCCCTTGAGATGTTCGATAAGATGTTCAAAATAAGCAATTTTTTCTTTTTTAGCACGTCTTATTAACCTACAAGTTTCTTCTGGTGTAATTTTATTATTAATCAAGTAGTTAAGAGCTGGTGTTGAAGCTAAAAAAGATGTTGTGCTATGCCTAGAGAATTTGAAATGAGCTACCTTGATATCACTATATTCCTGCAAAATTTTCTGCATGTGTAATTCATCAGTTGTGTAATAAGGATCATATATCACAACGTATTCACATGCTTTGCTGAAATCTGAGTGAACTAACTTCATGTTCTTGTGAGTTGATTCGTTGTAATATGCTGAATAGGTTTTGTCATCAATATCAGATTGATTAATCGAGTACTGCGGGTCCAATGCAATAGCTCTTGTTAAATTTAACAATTTTGAATACTTTAAAACTGCATATCCACCCATAGAGCCACCATAACCAACAATTGTATCAAACTGATTTAAAATTAGTTTGATTGCAGTTATTGCATTTCGCATGCTCTCATATGGGTACCAATTTGGCTGCTTTGCCATGAAACTAATAGCACTTAGTCCTAACTTCTCTAGAGGTGTTTCTGCATAAAAATTTAATCCTTTTGCAAGATTGACCATATTTGTGAAAGTCAAAACTAGTTTGCTGCTGTTGCATTTTTTATAGATAACCCTGATGTAATCATCTTCAAAACATATTTTTTTCATAGTTAATATACTGACAAATGTAATATTTACGTATTAAATAAGTTTATATAATACATAAAATTAAATTAAATTAAATATAAATTTTATGATAGGGGTTTTGTTGAAAATATGACCAGATAACACTCGAAGCTTTATTCTTTGATAGGTGAAGACTTTAGCAAGTGGGTGATATGGGCATTGTATTGGCATGGAATATAGCATCCAATGATAATTTAGTGTTTCGGATAGGTTTTCTTTGTATCTAAATGACCATTGAATGATCAAAAATATTTTTGAGAAAAATATCCTCCGCAAAGTGATTGCCATTCATATCTTGCAATATGAAATTTAATTATTCTCGTCTAAATCATTTTTTTATATTGTTCCGTTATAGCGATATTCAGCTGCTTTACTTGTGACACGGTAAGAGTCAACTTGTCTCCTTGTG
>JASGGM010000061.1:0-11720 GCA_047605045.1 Acinetobacter sp.
TGGGGTCACGTCCTGCAAAACGACGCGTCAGTGGTGGCATTGAGTCTTTACGTGCTATTCCGTGGGTCTTTGCATGGACACAAATCCGCCTGATGCTTCCTGCATGGCTCGGTACAGGTGCTGCCATCGATGAAATTTTGCAACAGCAACAAAAAGGGAAACTGGAAGAAATGCTACAACAATGGCCTTACTTCCGTACTTTAATTGATATGCTTGAAATGGTCTTGTCTAAATCCGATGCCAATATCGCATGGTATTATGAAAACCATCTGACACAAGATGCCGACTTACATACACTGGGTGCTGAACTCAGACAACGTTTACAAGAGGCAATTTCTACCTTACTTGCGCTCAAAGGTGAATCGGAATTACTGAGCCAGAATGATGTACTCGATCAATCCATGCGTGTGCGTAAAACCTATTTACTCCCCCTACATTTGCTGCAAGCCGAATTAATGAAACGTCGTCGGGAGTATTTGGCACAACATCAGGCTGAACATACTCCTGTCGATCATGCCTTGATGGTGAGCATTGCAGGCATTGCCGCAGGCTTGCGCAATACAGGTTAAGTATTGGCATAAATAGGCTATGAATCGCTAAACGCTCTTGGTAAAGGCAATCAACGCATTGCCTTTGCCAAAACTGCTTGCCATGTTTTAATTTTGATAAAAATAGATTAAACCTCAACCACATAAAGCGTATGATAAGCATAATTTAACAATAATGAGCCTGCATCCATGTCGAATTGGTTTCCAAAATGGCAACCCTATCAAGGTGATATCAACCGCCAACCCGTACCAACCAACCAATATTTACCGCCATTACAAAGTGCAGTGCTGGGTATCCAACATGCATTTGCCATGTTCGGTGCAACGGTACTTGCCCCCCTGTTAATGGGCTTTAACCCAAATCTCGCCATTTTAATGTCTGGCATATGTACCATCTTATTTTTCATTATCACGGCGGGACGCGTTCCAAGCTATTTAGGGTCAAGCTTTGCCTTTATTGGGGTCGTTGCAGCTGCAACAGGTCATGTGACGGGTTCAGGTGCCAATCCTCATCTTGCAGTCGCCATGGGTGGCATTATCGCCTGTGGTGTGTTGTACGCCCTCATCGGCATCATTGTCATGCTCACAGGCACCCGCTGGATTGAAAAACTGATGCCTCCTGTTGTGACAGGTGCTGTCGTGATGATTATTGGCTTAAACCTTGCCCCGATTACCATTAAAAATGTAGCAGGACAACCCTTTGAAATGTGGATGTCACTCATCACCGTATTGTGCATGGGAAGCATTGCTGTATTTACCAAAGGCCTATTACAACGCTTACTCTTACTTATTGGTCTGATCTTGGCTTATGTCATTTATGCCATTACCACCAATGGTTTAGGTTTTGGAAAACCCATTGATTTTTCGCAAATTTCAGCAGCCGCATGGTTTGGACTGCCTCAATTTTCCAGTCCAAGTTTTGACAGTAAAGCCATGCTGATTATCGCACCCGTTGCACTCATTTTAGTGGCGGAAAACTTAGGACACATTAAAGCTGTCGGTGCGATGACAGGAGAAAACCTCACCCCGCAATTGGGCAAAGCCTTTTTAGCCGATGGTCTTGCCACTACACTGTCAGGCAGTGTTGGCGCACCAGGCATGACCACCTATGGCGAAAATATTGGTGTGATGGCGGTGACCAAAGTCTATTCCACGCTGGTCTTTGTGATTGCAGGCGTATTTGCCATCTTCCTTGGACTTTCACCAAAATTTGGCGCCATGATCAGTACCATTCCAAATGCTGTATTAACAGGTGCCTCTATCGTGGTCTTTGGATTAATTACCATTGCAGGCGCAAAAATCTGGATCGAAAATAAAGTCGATTTCAGCATCAATAAAAATTTAATTATTGCAGCCGTCACCATCATTTTAGGTGCAGGTAATTTCGAATTGCTGTTTGGTCATTTCAATTTAGGCGGGATTGGTACAGCAACCTTTGCTGCCATTCTACTCAACTGGTTATTCAACTTAAAAGACAAACGCTGATTTCAATCCTCCATCCAAGGCAACTTCGGTTGCCTTTTTTTATAATAAAACACGTATTCCGCTTATTATTTTTTCGCGTATGATGAAGTGTTACTTAAAGCGATCATGTCCGTATGCGTTTTGATTTCTTCGATTTAAAATTGATGCTCCATATCCACCAAACAGGCAGCATCACCCAAGCGGCTGAACATTCAGCAATTTCATTACAAGCAGCCAGCGAACGTTTAAAAAAGTTAGAACAACAATGTGGCACTGCGTTATTTTTACGGCAATATTCAGGCGTTTCAATTACACCCGCAGGTTTAGTATTTGTACAACATGCAAAAAAACTATTAGAACAAAAGCATCAACTTGAGCAAGACATGCAACGCTTTACTCAATTGAAGTCAGAATCATTGGTATTGTGGTGTAACTCTTCGGCACAAAGTGAATATCTGCCCATGTTACTTCCTCAATTTTTAATGCAACATCCACATATTAATATTGACTTACATGAAGCTGAAAGTTCAGAGATTGTCGAAGCGCTTAGTAATCACACTGCCCAATTGGGATTGGTCTCCAGTTTTTTTAATACCGCTCATCTACAAACACAGGCTTTTTCTCACGATCCACTGGTCTTAATTTGTGCTAAAACACATGATTTGGCAAAAGTCACACAACTGGATTTGGTCACCGTCCTCAGCCATGAATTTATTGGCTTAAAGCAACATCATTCTTTGCAAAAAGCAATTGAAAATCAGGCAAAATCCTTAGGTTTTCAAATTCAATATCGCTTACGCTTACCCAATTTCAGTGCAATTGCCGAGGTCGTTGCCAAAGGTGTCGGTATCGCCATTATTCCCGCACGTGCTGCCCAACGCTTAAAATTGGGCTATCCATTTCAAACCGTCACACTAACAGGCGACTGGGCAAACCGACAATTATTGCTAGCAAGCGCAGATTTTCAGAAATTATCACCATCCTATCAACAATTTGCATCATTTCTCATCGCGCAGAAACCCGCTGCAACTCATTTAAAATAGGGGTTGTAACACCATATATGTACCCAAACACAATAACCCGATAAAGAATATGCGACGGAATTTTTGTTCTGGAATCCGATGACGAATTTTTTGCCCAATCCACATCCCCAATAAAGCAGGAATCACAGCAATCCATGCCAAATATGGATGCAGACTCGCCCCCTGTACAGGATGTTGATGCAAGAAAATTGCTAAACAAAAAGTGGCGATAGTAAAGACCAGTCCCAGCGCTTGCACGAGATCATTTTTCTTCAAATACAATGCTTGCAAATACAATACTACGGGAATAATGATCACACCTGTCGCTAAAATAACAGCTCCGCCCACATATCCCACGATCGGTGACAGCCATTTTTCATACTGAGATAAATTAGGCAGTTGTTTAACCCATAAACCATACAATCCATACAGCACCAACAGGATGCCCAGCATCATTTCACTGCTTTGACCCTGTCCATCACTCAGCGTCGGCAAAAAACTCCAAAGCGTCCCCACCACAATACCAAGCAATAAACTCCAAAAGCGTTTCAATAAACGCCAAATATGACCTTCAGCAAATAATTGCCAAATGTTAGTCACAGCTGAAGGAACAATTAACAAAGAAGCAGCCTGAAAAGGGGTGATCATAAACGTCAATAGCCCCATTGCGACGGTGGGTAAACCTAAACCAATTGTGCCCTTAACCATACCTGCAAAGGTAAATACCACGATGACCAAAAACAACATTGCCATCTTCATGTCCTTATGTGTTTATTGCTAGCATCATGTTAACGAAATCAAAAAATAATCCCTATTCATTATTTCCGAAGCCATCCTCAAGTAAAAATTGAGGGCAAAAAAGCGCGTATGTACACTGCACATAAGCGCTTTTCAATCAACAACTCAATCATGATTCATTTTCGAGACTTTCTGTTTTATATTTTTCTTCCAATACATTACTTAAAATACTTTCAATCATCCACACCCGATACAAACTATTAAACGTATACGTTTGACCATCGAGACGCAATTCCAAGACTGGCAATGCAGGTTGATGCTTACTTTGAGATTGAGCATCATTATTCTGCAATTGTTGCTCGACAGCATCGGTCGTCAATTGTTCTATATCAAGCAAGTTTTGCAGATTTTTCACATTGGGCGCATAAGATAAATCTTTGCCCTTGGTCCAAACAGTTTTGAGAATGTCATACATCGCATCGACACGCTGCTCTTCAGCCACACTGTAAAATAAACGAGCAATATTGTGTACCGCATCTTCTGTTGGACGACAAAATGGAGCAAAGGCAACCCCTGTCCGCATCGATAGGCGATTTGCCAAAGACCAGTCAAACTCATCTCGCCCCTGATAACTCAAAGGATAGACAGTCAACTGAATATTATAATAATTGGCGAGTTCTTCTTTAATATAGGCCAATAATAACCAGCTAATTGGATCTTCTAATGCAATATACAAATCCAACTCAGGATGCATGGCCTGAATTTCTGCCAATTCTTCAGCATCATTGACAATATGTTCACGCCACTCAATATGATTGATAAGAAAAATTGGGTTATCTGTTAGCAGTTTTTGGCGTTTTAAACGGCGCGTGAGTCGCAGTAAATCATCAACGGCATGATATTGACGATCTGCAATTTCAAAATAACTGGCCGCTACAGGTGTATCGACAAATTGACGCTCGGGATAGTGCGGAGGCGTCTGGTTTTGACTCACCATCGCATACAGGGTACGCAATTTTCCATATTGTTGCTGCCACAACATATGGAATACATCTTCCAGCAAATACAAAAATTTTTCTTCACGTAAAGGTGTATTTTTTAATATCACCTGTGCCTGCTGTAAGGCATCAACTGTGGGTAATTCTGGTTGTTCATCATAGCTAAAACGATGCTGCTTGGCTAAAATTTGGGCATCTTTCAAACAATATTGTCGCCATTCTTCAGCTGTCATCTTATTGGGTGGTTCAGCCGCCTGATTCGAAATTAAAACTTTCAGCGGTTTAAGTTCGTCGCTCAAAATTTCATTCAGTTGCGTCAATTGTTGTACAGCCAAATAGCTGTAAACATCATCCAAACGCAAATAAATGCTAAGTCCTGAATCTGTAGGGATGACATCTTCACGAGATGGTTGCTGATAAAACCATCTCGATCGTATGGGGTCAAACCAACGACGAAACACCGACATGAGTCAAGCCTCTAAAATTAATTGATGATTCAAAGTCAAACATGATTATTTCTGCCATACAAGACAGCTATTTTTAAGTCTAACAAACTTTATGAAAATTCCGTATTTATTTTCGTCAACATACGTGTCCGTACCCACAAAAATCAGACATAAAAAATGCCCGTATACCGTACTTGCACGGCATCACGAGCATTTTTTAAAATCATGCGATTACACTGTACGCACCGCACCTTTTGCCGCACTGGTGGCATGTTGTGCATAAATTTTCAAAGATTTAGAAACTTTACGGGTACGTTCTTCCTCTGGATGCCATCCTTTCGCATCACGTTTTTGACGACGTTCAGCCAATTCCTCATCGCTCACACGTAAATTCATGCTACGGTTTGGAATATCGATATCAATAATATCACCATCTTCAACCAAGCCAATTGCACCGCCTTCAGCTGCTTCAGGTGAAATATGACCAATAGATAAACCCGATGAACCACCCGAGAAACGACCATCTGTAATCAACGCACATTCTTTACCTAAACCTTTCGATTTTAGGTAACTGGTTGGATACAACATTTCTTGCATCCCTGGTCCACCACGCGGGCCTTCGTAGCGAATCACCACGATATCCCCTGCCACAATTTTGTTCCCCAAAACTGCTTCCACCGCAGAATCCTGACTTTCAAACACGCGCGCCGTACCCGTAAATTTCAGGATAGAATCATCTACCCCTGCGGTTTTCACGATACAGCCATCCAGTGCAATGTTTCCGAACAATACAGCCAAGCCACCATCTTTTGAAAATGCATGTTCAGCATTACGAATCACACCCGATTCACGATTACCATCTAGCGTTGCATAGTAACGATTTTGGGAGAATGCTACCTGTGTTGGCACACCCCCTGGAGATGAACGGTAAAACTCATAAATATCAGCATCTTCGTGGCGGATAATATCCCATTTATCAATTGCATCTTTTAAGGTTGGTTGATGTACTGTGCTCACCGAGGTTTCCAACAAGCCCGCACGATCCAACTCACCTAAAATTGCCATAATGCCACCTGCACGGTGTACATCTTCCATATGGACATTGTGTATCGCAGGTGCAACTTTACACAATACAGGCACATGGCGAGAAAGTTGGTCGATATCCGACATGGTAAAATCGACTTCCGCTTCATGTGCTGCCGCCAATAAATGAAGTACCGTATTTGTCGACCCACCCATCGCAACATCAAGCGTCATGGCATTTTTAAATGCGGCTTTGGTTGCAATTGAACGTGGCAAAATGCTGGCATCATTTTGTTCATAGTAGCGTTTCGCCAATTCAACAATCAGCTCACCCGCTTTTAAGAATAATTTTTTACGGTTGGCATGCGTCGCGACAATTGAACCATTGCCTGGTAACGACAAACCTAATGCTTCCGTTAAACAGTTCATCGAGTTCGCAGTAAACATTCCTGAACACGAACCACAGGTTGGACACGCCGAACGTTCAAATTGCTCAACTTCTTCGTCTGAATAATTGTCATCAGCTGCAACAATCATGGCATCAACAAGGTCAATCGCTTTATCATTGCCACGAATTTTGACTTTTCCTGCCTCCATTGGTCCACCAGACACAAAGACCACAGGAATGTTCAAACGCATCGCAGCCATGAGCATACCTGGTGTGATTTTGTCACAGTTCGAAATGCACACCATCGCATCAGCACAGTGTGCACTGACCATATATTCCACAGAATCGGCAATCAAATCGCGAGATGGCAATGAATACAACATACCATCATGGCCCATGGCAATACCATCATCGACAGCAATGGTATTAAACTCTTTCGCCACACCACCAGATTGATGAATTTGTTCAGCAACCAATTGCCCTAAATCTTTCAGATGGACATGTCCAGGAACAAACTGGGTGAACGAGTTGACCACAGCAATAATGGGTTTACCAAAATCTTCATCTTTCATGCCAGTCGCACGCCACAAACCACGTGCGCCAGCCATGTTTCGACCATGAGTTGATGTTTTTGAACGATAATCAGGCATCGGTGTTTCCAACAAGTTGTGCTCGAATGAATTCGCAATTCACTCTGGCTAAATAATTCGGGTATAGGACGAGCGCTTAGTCAAAACTGGTACTCATCATACTATAATTTGCAGTGAAGATGACCAAGAAAAGATGGGATAAAGTCTTCATGGGTGACACGGGCGCTGTACAAGATTGGCTGTACAAAGCGGATTTATGCTTGTGATCGACAAGAATAAACCGTGGAAATGGTTGCCTCCAAAGCGTGCAACACCATGGCTAGGTAATTGACCTTGGCTAAAATCACATCATCATTCCAAGCTTACCATTTTATAGAAGCGAGCCCTATTACGAAAGCATCAAATGCCCTTAGATCCGTAATAATTGTGAAATCTTCCATGAATAATTTTTTATTTTTTTATAACTATTTTTTATTAATAACGCTTTTTGGATAATTTTTTGTTGTTCATCGGCGATTGAATGTGTGTTGAAATTCGCTGGAAATTGAGAGTACAACCTAAAATTCACGTATAATAACGGCAAATAGAATTTGGATCGCATGTGTGAAAATCATATTTGCAGGCACACCTGAATTTGCTGCAACCGCATTGGCAGCATTACTGAAAACATCTCATGACATTGTCGCAGTATATACACAACCAGACCGCAAAGCTGGACGTGGTCAAAAACTGACACCCTCTCCGGTAAAACAACTGGCATTACAACACAACCTGCCTGTATATCAACCATTACACTTTAAATCATCTCATGAAGAAGGTTTGGCCGCACAACAACAACTTGCCGAATTAAATGCAGATGTCATGGTGGTTGCCGCTTATGGTTTAATCCTGCCACAAATCATTTTAGATACACCGAAGTATGGCTGTTTAAATATTCACGGATCATTATTACCTCGTTGGCGTGGTGCAGCGCCAATTCAACGTGCAATTGCCAGTGGTGATACTGAAACAGGGATCACCATTATGAAAATGGCAGCAGGCTTAGATACTGGTGATATGATGTTAAAAACCTATTGTCCAATTGAAATTCAGGATACAACCGCATCGTTACATGATAAATTGGCACAACAAGGGGCCGACGCCATTTGTACCGTGTTACAGTCCCAAGCCAGCTTAGAAAAATACCTGACGGAACGTGAAGTACAAGACGAAAATCAAACGGTATATGCGCATAAGTTGGTAAAAACAGAAGCTCAAATTGACTGGTCACAGTCAGCTGTACAGATTCACCGCAACATCCGTGCTTTCAATCCTTGGCCGGTTGCTTTCATTCAGCTGGAAGAAAACAATAATTTACGTGTGTGGCATGCGGTATTAAGTGAACACCCCCACCAAGCACAATGCGGTGAAATTATTGCAATTGATTCACAAGGTGTTCATGTCGCATGTGCCAATCATTCCGTCATCATACTCACCCACCTGCAATGGCCAGGCGGTAAACCACTCAATGCAACGCAAATTGCACAAACCCAAAAACTTCATGTAGGACAAACCCTGCCATGAGTCAAAATTATTCAGAAACTCAACAGCAACGCTCTTCTCAGCACCGTTTAAACCTACGTGCACAAGTGGTACAAACACTAATTAAAGTACAGCAGGGACAATCACTTGCCAGTATTTTACATCTGCAACTGAATCAAATTCAGGAACGTGATCGTGCTTTATTTCACGAACTCGTCCTCGGCACCTTGCGTCAATGGTTTGCACTCAAAGCCATTAGCTTACCTTTACTCAGTAAACCACTCAATAATGATGTCGTTGAAACTTGTTTAAACGTTGGCCTTTATCAGATTTTATGTACTCGTATTGCACCACATGCCAGTATTTCTGAAACCGTCGATGCAACCAAACAACTTGGATTTCCTGCTTTAAGTGGCATTGTCAATGCAATTCTACGTAAAGCAACACGCGAACTAGAAGATTTTCAGCAACATTTAACCCAAGCACACGGCTTGCCAAGTTGGTTGTATAAACGGCTAAAAAAAGACTGGCCCGAACACGTACAACCACTGTGCCAAACATTAAAACAAACCGCACCACTCACACTTCGAGTGAACCATCGCCATATCGGCCGAGATGCCTATCTGCAAAGACTTCATGCCGCCAACATTCAAGCACGTCATTGTGAAATCTCAGATGTCGGCATTATTTTAGAACAAACCGTACAAATTACCGCATTACCAAAATTCCAAGAAGGCTGGTTCTCAATACAAGATGAACATGCTCAACTCTGTGCAAGCTTAGTTCCAAACCTCAATGAAAAAGTTGCTATTGATGCCTGTGCTGCACCTGGTGGAAAAACTGCACATCTATTAGAAAAGTACAAACCTAGCCATCTTTATGCCATTGATCAAGACCCTAAAAGACTGGTTCGAATTACAGAAAATCTGCAACGCTTGGATTTATCCCAAGATCATGTAGACATTCTGGCTGCCAATGCCATCCTTTGGCAAGCCCCTGAACCTGTCGATTGCATTGTGCTTGATGCACCGTGTTCCGCAACAGGCGTATTACGCCGACACCCTGATATTCGCCTCTTACGTCAATCCACTGATATTGTGCAAACAATTGAATTACAAAAACAAATTTTACAAAATATGTGGGAACAACTCAAAGTCGGCGGAACGCTGATTTATATTACTTGTTCTATTCTAAAAGCCGAAAATGAACAACAAATGATTGATTTTTTTGCACATCATCCAGATGCGCAGGAAGATAAAATCTCTGCCTCATGGGGAATTGAACAAGTTCATGGTCGGCAGCTGTTACCACAGAATCAATCAGGCGATGGTTTTTATTATTGTCGAATTAAAAAAGTGGCCTTATAAGCCACTTTTTTTAATTATTAAGATTCACTAAAACTAAACTCATGCTGACTTGGGATCGCTAAAGCCTGATGAATATATAAGTGAATCAGTTTTTCTCTCGAACCAATTGAACGCTGGTAGTAGCTTGAATTTAATAATAAACAAGCACCAAAAGTCAGCGTCCAAATATAAGACTGATAATCTCGAATTGAAATATTGGATTGTGACGCATCTAAATACGATTTTGTCATCTCACGGATTTTTAAAATACGTTGTTGACGAATTTCATAAAGTTCATTAAACAGATTTTTCAAACCAGATTCTGTCATGGTTAGATTTTCTTCAATCTGATGCAAAATAATGGTTTTTTCAGGCGATTGCAGATGAAAAAGCATATAGGCAGAAGCATAATCTTCAAATTTTTCATGATGTCTGTCGGAAATTTCCAAAATTTTTTTCTCATTTTGGATCACCAATTCTAATAGCAATTCATTCTTAGATTTAAAATGCTTATAGAGTGTACCTTTAGCAATATCTAACTCTTTTGCTAAATCATCAAGCGTCATTTCTTGATAATTTTCAAGCAACAACTCTTCAGACACTTGCAATATTTTTTTATAACGCGCTAAAAACTGCTCTTGACGGTTAGGTTTCATTGTAACTCCATTTCAAAAAAACCTGATGAATATAAGCACTAATACCATATCCTTTTATATTTTCCTATTGCCGTTCACAAATTATTGCGTTATCGCGATACTCATGACACAAATTTAAAAAGCACCAAACTTATAGAAAGTACAACCATACCTGAAATCAAACCATAAACTGTTTCATGCCCTTTCGAATATTGCTTTGCTGTAGGTAACAATTCATCTAATGCAAGGTAGACCATCACACCGCCAATGAGACCAAAAACAACCCCATACACGATATTTCCAATAAAAGGTGCAAGAATAAAATACCCTAACAGTGCTCCTGCAGGCTCAGCTAAACCCGAAATAAAGCTTGCCAAGATTGCCAAAGATTTTTTCTGTGTGGCCGCATACACAGGTAAAGCAATCGCAACACCCTCTGGAATATTATGAATCCCAATCGCAACAGCCAAGGAAGCTCCCAAAGTTGGACTATCTAAAGTTGCAAAAAAAGTCGCTAAACCTTCAGGAAAATTATGTGCAGTAATGGCAAAAAGCGTCAGTAAGCCTGTCCGCATCAATTGTTGCTGATTAATCCCATTTAAAGAATTTTTTTCAATCGTTTCATGTGGATTAGGCACCAACCGATCCAATATTAAAACACAAATCAATCCTGCTAAAAAAGCAAAGGTTGCATAGCTAAAAGCATATTTATCATCGTAATCAGCAGAAAAAGCGAGTATTGATTTATTTAATATTTCAGTTAGTGAAACATACACCATTGCCCCAGCTGAGAAAGCCAAACCAAATGACAATAGACGATAACTTGGCTGCTTAAAAAAAATGACAAGTATTCCCCCGACAACCGTAGCTAAACTCGCTAAAAATGTCACGCTTAGTGCAATCCAAAAATCAGTCGCCATTTTTTACCTCTCTAAAATTTAAGATTGCAACATATTAAACGATAATTTATTTCAATTGATAATTATTTACAATTATTGATT
>JASGGM010000062.1:0-11720 GCA_047605045.1 Acinetobacter sp.
CGCATGGCGTGCGGTGAAATAAGGCAGACTAGCAATGCCAATATGCTGTAAAGCCGCATCCAAACGTGCGCCAGTATGGTTGGCAGCGTATCTCCCACGTACGGCAATCGTAATTTTCTTTTGGTTTTGCTGGAATTTCCAGCGGGCATCTTGCGGTTGTTCACCCAAATAAATACAGCTATGTTGTTTTAAATCATGTGGATGCTGTGGCGTTCCATGCTGCGTCAAATATTCAGGGGTAGCACAAATTAAATGATCAATATCAATCAATTTGCGTCCCATTAAACCTGCTGGTGGCTGTTCGGTAATGCGAATGGCAAGATCGACATCGTCTTCAATTAAATCGATGTAGCGGTCATCCAGAAGCATTTGTACATCCACTTTTGGGTAACGTCGTAAAAATTCAGGCATGTGCGGATGAATTAAAAACCGACCAACCGCTTTGGGGATACTTATACGTATAACACCTTCAGGCTCGGCATGAAATTGTCCTGAACGTTCCATTACTGCTTGTGCTGCATTCAACATATCCAGACTATGCTTATAGACTTGTTCACCACTTTCACTCAGTCGTAATTTTCGTGTGGTGCGTTGCAACAAGCGAGTACCTAATGCTTTTTCCAAACGAGATACAGCGCGGCTAATCGCCGATGGTGTTGCTGCCATTTGTCGGGCTGTTTCAGAGAAGCTGCCTGTCTCGACGACTTTCACGAAAATGGCCATATCGGGCATAAGATGTATGGTTTGATTTGTGCTCATGAGGCAAAAGTTATTTGAATAATGGTTGGATTATCATTTTAAATGTTGATTATTACAATAGCTCAAATTGTTATTCATAAATCATTTAAATGATTCATGAATTGATTGAGCTAAGCGTTGATTTAACTAAAAAGAGAGTATTGTTGGTGAATATTTGGCATATGTATGGTACGGAATTTTTAACATTGGTTGTCATCCATTTTCTTGCCGTCATTTTACCGGGGCCAGATTTTGCAATTACGGTGCAACAAAGTGTCCGTTATGGTAAAAAAATTGGATGCTGGGTAGCACTGGGAATTGGTATGGGCATATCTATTCATGTATTTTATACACTGGTGGGTATCGGTACGATTATGCAACATAGTACATGGCTTATGTCATTCATACGTTGCTGTGGTGCAGCTTATCTCATCTATTTGGGATGGAAATTACTCAGATCGACAGGGCAATTTCATCTTGATACCTCGCAGAAACAAGGCTTACAACCGAGTATGCGCAAAGCATTCATGACGGGTTTTATGACCAATGCTTTGAATCCGAAAGCGACCATATTTTTTCTGGCAATATTTACTACCATTGTTCAGACGACAACGCCGATTCAAGTGCAAATCTTTTATGGGCTTTGGATGTGTGTGGTAAATGCACTGTGGTTTATGTTGGTGAGTATATTTTTTGCACAACCTTTTGTGCGACAACGATTTCTGTCTTTTGGAAAATATTTTGAATGGGCGATGGGCATTATTTTAATTGCTTTCGCATTGAGACTTTTACTGACCACACTTTAAAAATTTGATTGAATCAAAAAATTAAGCAGTAACCTCCCAATGTTGGAAAGTTACTGTTATGGGGCTTTATACTAGGCTCTCAAACTTCGATCTCGTCGAAGCTGATGCAAGATTGAAACCAATAAATCGATTTCCTCAGTGGTATTATAGAAAGCCAGAGAAGGGCGAACGGTTTGCTCGACACCAAAACGACGCAGAATAGGCTGCGCACAATGGTGACCAGATCGAACGGCAATTCCATGTTGATTTAACGCTTTACCGACTTCTTCTGTTGAATAACCCTGTAGCGTAAATGACATGACACTGGCTTTATTTTGCGCCGTGCCAATTAGGCGTAAACCCGAAACACTCGACAAAGCGTGCTGGCCGTATTCCAATAAATCATGCTCATAACGGGCAATATTATGAATACCAAGACTTTCGACATATTCTAAAGCAGCACCTAAACCGACTGCATCGGCAATATTTCCTGTACCTGCTTCAAATTTATTGGGTGCTGGTTGATAGATCACATTTTCAAAAGTAACATCTTGAATCATGTTACCGCCGCCTTCCCAAACAGGCATGCTTTCGAGCAATTCAGGTTTGGCATACACTGCACCAATCCCTGTCGGACCAAAGACTTTATGTCCTGAAAACACAAAGAAGTCGGCATCGAGAGCCTGCACATTGGTTGGCATATGTGACACAGATTGCGCACCATCCACCAATACACGCACACCTTTGGCATGGGCAATTTTGATGACTTCGGGAACAGGTGTAACTGTACCTAAAGCATTGGATACCTGTGTAATTGACACCAGTTTGGTACGATCATTAATGAGCTTTGGCAATTCTTCCAGCAGAATTTGACCTGAATCATCCACTGGAATGACACGTAACTTTGCGCCAACTTTTTTAGTCAATTGGTACCAAGGTACAATATTGGCGTGATGTTCCAAGTGAGAAACAATAATTTCATCACCTTCACCAATATTTTGTTCACCCCATGTTTTTGCAATTAAATTGATGCCTTCAGTGGTACCACGAACAAAAATAATTTCTTGTGACGATGGAGCACCAATGAAACGAGCGACGACATTGCGGGCATGTTCATAAGCATCGGTTGCACGTGCTGCTAACTCGTGTGCTGCGCGGTGAATATTGGAGTTTTCATGCTGATAAAAATAAGCAATCCGATCAATGACACTTTGCGGTTTTTGAGTTGTAGCGGCGTTATCTAACCATACCAATGGTTTCCCATTCACACGTTCTTGCAAAATTGGAAAATCACGACGAATGGCATGAATGTCCAGCGCTTGCGCTGCCGATGGCGTGAAATGCGTTTGTGGGGGTAAATGATCATTTTCCCTTACATTTGGCAAATCAAGGAAGTAAAAACTTGAATTTGGTACTGATGCAGATGAAGGACGATCATCTTTTAACAGCGAAGATAGATCAGGCCCGAAAGGTGCCTGAATATCTGGAGCTGAGAAGTTTGATTGCCGTGATGGATCTGACAATTGTTCATTGACAAAATAAAAAGGTGATTCTGTGGTCGCTGAGTGTTGCGATGTTTCAACCACGGGAATGTTACTTTGTGGATGTGCAACTTTTGGCGCATGTGGTTCAAATGGTGGACGAGGCAATGCTGCACCACCAATAACAGGCGCTGAAGCAATAGCTCGACGTTCAGGGTAATCGGGAAGATTTGGAATATGATCTGGCACTTCAGGATTAATCCCTTTTTGAAATGCAATATTCGGTGCACGTGCACTCAAAGCCGATATAGGTTCGGCAGGTTGAGGAACATGTGGCGGCTGACCAAAATTGGGCACACCTGTACTGCTGGCATTCGCGGGTAAATCAAGATTCAAACCTGATGCAGAGGGCGCAGAACCACCAGCATTGGGCAATGCCGAAAAAAACTCATTCGCTAAACGAGAAAGTGTGGCGACATCAGGGAAGTTAGACGGTACATCTGTACCGCTAACACCCGCACCTGTCGCTGGATTATTTGTAGTTGACAGGGTAGTCATGGTAACGATCAACCTCCACATCTTCTAAAACTGCAAGTGCATCTTCGGTTAACACTGCCAATGAGCAATACAAAGAAATTAAATACGATGCAATGGCATTGCGGTTAATCCCCATAAAGCGAACAGATAAACCAGGAGATTGTTCACCTGCAAGGCCTGGCTGAAATAAGCCAACCACACCTTGACGTTTCTCACCAACACGCAACAAGATGATTTTAGTTTTACCATCTTCAACTGGGATTTTGTTTGATGGAATTAAAGGAATTCCGCGCCAAGTAATGAATTGTGAACCAAACAAACTCACAGTTGGGGGTGGAACACCACGGCGAGTACATTCACGTCCAAAAGCCGCAATTGCATCGGGATGTGCTAAGAAAAAGCCAGGTTCTTTCCAGACCTTACGCAATAAGTCATCTAAATCATCAGGTGTTGGTGGACCACTCAATGTAGATAGACGTTGATCATCTGAAACACTTGCCAATAAGCCATATTCAGGGTTGTTAATCAGTTCACTTTCCTGACGTTCTTTAATCGTTTCAATGGTTAAGCGTAATTGTTCTTTAATTTGGTCGTGTGGGCTACTATACAAATCAGCAACGCGTGTATGGATATCCAAAACAGTAGATACACCATTTAGGAAATATTCACGAGGCTGAGGATCATAATCGACAAAAGTCTGTGGAAGTGTTGCTTCATCACGCTGTGTGCAAGCGACTTGAATATCATCGGTATTGTTCACACGGTTTACACGATAAATACCTGCTTCTACAGGTAGCCATTGCAATAAATGTGTAAGCCATCGTGGAGTAATGGTCGAAAGTTGAGGAACTGTTTTCGTTGCGTTGGCAAGTTGCCTTGCAGCGTGATCCCCAAGAGCGAGTTGAGCTTTTTCAGTATTTGCCATGAATGTCAATTTCCTGTTTTGTGGCTTGTTGTTGAATTCATAAAATAGAATAAAGGATGACTTCTTTTTGAAAAATACGAATAAAAGATAAGTTCATCAATATTTTATCTATAGTTTTTCATCATATGCTTTTCTAAAAAAAATACAATAAGACCAAAAAATAAACACAAAAAAAAGAGAATAATGTAGAATTACTCTCTTAAAAATTCAAAAAAATTACTTTTTAGCAGGTACCAATTCGCTATTTTGCTGTAAAACTTGACTGCCCGCAGCAACGCTTTGGGTGAGCCATACATTACCGCCAATGGTTGACCCTTGACCAATGGTAATTCGACCCAAAATGGTTGCCCCCGCATAAATGACAACATCATCTTCAACAATGGGATGGCGAGCATAATCTTTTTTCAAATGACCATTTTCGTCAATTTCAAAACGTTTTGCACCCAAAGTAACGGCCTGATAAATTCGAACACGCTGACCAATAATACACGTTTCTCCAATCACCACGCCTGTACCATGATCGATAAAGAAACCTGCACCTATTTGTGCACCAGGATGAATATCTATCCCTGTCGCAGAGTGTGCCAGTTCAGAAATGATGCGTGAAAGTAAGGGCACTTCTGGATAAAAATGATGTGCAATCCGATGGTGAATAATGGCGTAAATTCCTGGATAGCAGAGTAAAACTTCGTCGACGCTATGCGCAGCAGGATCACCCTCAAAAGCCGCATAGACATCGGCATCAAGGGTACGGCGAATTGTAGGTAGTGCATCGGCAAAATTTTGTACAATCTGCTGCGCTTGTTGTTCTTCACCCAATGAAAGCTCGGTTTTGTGGCGACGTGCTTCATAAACCAGTGCTAATTTAATTTGATTGAATAGAATATTGAGTACTTTTTCAAGCGTGTAAGAAATATAAAGATTTTCGCTTTCCTGACGTAAGTCTTCAGGGCCAAGTCGCATTGGAAATAAGATACCGCATAGATCATGTAATATCTCTTGTAAAATTTTTCTGGATGGAAGTTCACGACCTCCATATTCTTTAATTCGATGCTGCTGATCGCGCCAATCGTGGCGAGCTTGTTGTAACCCCGTCACGACATCGTTAATTTTCCATTGCGCCAAAGTGTGCTCCTTAATAAAGTCTAAATGGAAAAATTTATTTCCATTATGTCATGACAATCATTTCAATCTTGTTGCCAAGGCAATCCATGCACACGCCAACCATTATGATGTCCACGCTGTTGGTGGTCATTTAAATCACCTTCAAAGCCTTCTGAAACATTATAAACTTGTTTAAACCCTGCATTAAATGCAGCTTCGGCTGCCAATGCTGAGCGGTTACCACTACGACATAATAATAAAATGGTTTGATCTTTGCCGACTTTATTTTCAAGTTCTTTTAAAAAACGTGGATTACGATTAAAAGATGTTCCAGTCGCCCAAGCAATATGAATTGATTCAGGAACATAGCCTACGAATTTGCGTTCTTCATTTGTGCGTACATCTACAAGGACAGCATGTCCAGATTGAAATAATGACCAAGCTTGATGCGGAGACACGCTGCCTGTAAACCCAAGTTGTTTATTTTGAGCATCGCTTTGCGCGTTTTTAAAAATTGTCTGCGCATGTTCTTCATTAATATGTGATGCAGCATTTTTGGTGTGAATGTCGAGTACAGCGTTCATGATGATAACCTTATTTCAAATACAGCTTAAAACATAGTTGCTATGCTACGCCTGATTACTTATTCTTTAAAATAAACATTTCGCATGTACTTATCTTTTTTTGTGATAAAAGGTTGATTGGATGATTGACTTAAGGGTATCAGTCTTTTGAATAACCTTATTATTTAATCTCAATAAGCGAGTCATAGTCCTGACAGATTTGCCTGTCTCAATTTTGTCAAAATAGGAATGAGCAGTATTTATATTGAGAAGCAATATAAAACTATCTCTTAATTTATGTATATCAGGTAATGAAAATGAGTCATGACTATAAATTGATACGAGTAAAACCTATTGGTGGGCGCATCGGCGCAAAAATATTGGACATTGAACTATCGAGTAGATTAGATGATGCGGTGATACAGGAAATTAATCAGGCACTGTTACAATATAAGGTCATTTTTTTTAGAAATCAGAATCATCTTGATGATGGTGAACAAGAGGCTTTTGCTCAACGTTTAGGTATACCTCTCAATCACCCAACTGTTCCAACTAAGCAGGGAACGGCACATATTTTTGAACTTGATTCACGTAGAGGTAGTGCTGATAGTTGGCATACGGATATTACCTTTATTGATGCTTATCCTAAAGCTTCTATTTTACGTAGCATTACTGCTCCGGAAGTAGGTGGGGATACGGTATGGGCGAATACTACAGCAGCTTATCAGCATTTGCCAGATACGCTGAAACTGTTAGCTGATCATTTACGAGCAATTCATAGTAATGAATATGATTATGCTGCACATGCAAATGAGAAAAAACAAATACAGCAGGAATTTCATAAGAAAATTTTTGCATCCACTGTATATGAAACAGAACATCCACTTGTTCGTATTCATCCAGAAACTGGTGAGAAGACATTATTATTAGGCCATTTTTTTAAAAAGTTTGTTGGTTTAAGCCAACAAGATTCACGAAAGTTATTTGAAATATATCAAAGCCATATTGTTCGCCTTGAAAATGTCATTCGTTGGCGTTGGCAAGCGGGTGATGTTGCTATTTGGGATAATCGTGCAACACAGCACCGTGCTATTAATGATTATGGAGACCAACATCGTGTTGTACGTCGTGTGACCTTGGAAGGAGAAATTCCTGTCGGTGTTGATGGAAGACCTAGTATTATTATAAAACAGGAACAAAAACACGTAGCTGAAGAAATTTAAATGATACAAAGAAGTTAAAGCTAGATAAGGGTAGTAGAACCCAATTAATTTATTTTGATGATTATAATGAGTCAAGCAAAACGTATATGTATTAACGGTAGTGGGTAAAAGGATAAAAGGCATCGTTGTGTTCGGCAATTTTCTTAAGTAATTCTAGATTTAAAATATTGATTTGTTGATAACGTGCTTCGGCGATGCCATTTTCTGCCATCCATTTCATTTCTTGATTGATACGCTGACGAGTTGTATTTAATAATTTAGCTAAGTGTTCTTGAGAAAGCTTTATGTTAATAGTAATACCACTATCTTTTTTGAAGTTATAACTTTGAATAATGTAAATAAGTCGACTTGCTAAACGGGTTCTTAAATCTTTTGTTCGATCATAATATATGTTGGTAGATAGAATATTAAAGCGTTGGCACATTAATTTAAATATAGCCATAAGTGCATTGTGATTGTTTTTGACAATGTGCTGAATAATAGGTTCAGGAATATATGCTATAATGCTTGGCGTAAAAGAGATGTAATCAATAATACTTGGACTTTTATTCATGAGGGAAGCAATATTTAATAATATTCCAGATGGAAAAAAAGTGTGAGTAATTTGTTTATCATTTTCAGTATAAGATGTTCCTTCTATGGTGCCTGAAAGAATGATAAAAAGATTATTTACAGGCTCATCTTTTCTTTGCACAATTTCTCCTTTCATAAAGCGTTTTATTTTTAAATTTTTGAATAAATATGAAATTTCTTCTTCAGTACATTGTTGAATAAAATTATAACTTAGCAATAATTTTTTTGCTTCTTCTAGGTAATGAGAAGAGTTGGATGTATGAACTTGAGTATAATAATTTAATTTAGATGTGGTTTGACTTAAATGATTTGGTTTTTTCATGTTGACTTAACCCTAAAATTTATAAATTATCATGTTTTATTGTTTGTGGTAAATCATTATTTCTAATATGTTCATGATTTTTTAAAATTTAACTATATGTTTTAATTGTTAAATTTAAATAGAGTTAAGTTTTTAATATATAGTGATATGTAAATAAGAAAAATAGCTATGCATTGTACGAAGTCGGACTGTCTTTTATAACATTGTGTCGCAATATTTGCTTTAAGTTCACCTAGTAGTTCGCCAGTCGTGATATTGGGTTTTAGTAGTGAGATATGGATGTAAATAAGGTATAGCATATGATATTAAATGTCAGTAAGCCAGCATTTCAAGCAAGCCAGTTAACAAACTCAATTTTATTAATATTAAGTGGAGTATTTATTAATCCTGCATTGACTTTTGCACAGGAGCACACGAATGAAATAACAGAAAAGAGTGTATTACCTTCGAAGCTTGAAGATATTGCCCAGTTGGAGGAAGTTATAGTAACAACTCGTCGCCGTGAAGAAAAGGCACAAAATGTTCCAACACCAATGACTATTCTTAGTGCAAAAACATTGGAAAATCAGCGTTTAAGTCGTATCGATGACTTACAACAGGCATTGCCGAGTATTAATGTCGCTTTTATGAATCCACGACAATCAAGTGTTGCCGTTCGCGGATTGGGGAATAACCCTGCGAGTGATGGCTTAGAATCAAGTGTCGGAATTTATCTTGATAATGTGTATTTAGGACGACCAGGTATGGCGGTATTTGATTTGCTGGATATCGCTCAATTAGAACTTTTGCGGGGACCACAAGGAACATTATTTGGTAAGAATACAACAGCAGGATTATTAAATATTTCAACCAAAGCACCGACATTTTATGCAGACAATAGTGCAGAATTTTCCTTTGGTGAGAATAGTTATTTCCAAACCAAGGCGGCGTTATCTAATGCATTGACTGATACATTAGCTGGTCGTTTATCTGTATATAAAACAACGCAAGATGGATATATTAAAAACACCTATAATGGGGAAAAATTGAATAATACTGATCGTGAAGGTGTTCGGGCACAGTTGCTATGGAAACCTAACGATCAATTTAATTTACGTTGGATTGCAGATTATAATAAAGAGGATGATTCACAGGGAACTGTAGTTAATTATAATTTAGGACCAACATTCAACTCTGCAGTTTATGGTGGAAATTATAACCGTTATGTTGATAATCTTAAAGCCGCAGGTGGAGAAGTTAGTCAATATTATTATAAAGATAAAAAGATTGCTTCTGATACAGGACAAAACATGTATGTGGAGCAAGGTGGTAGTTCTGCCGAAGCAAACTGGACGCTCGACAGTGGTATAAAATTAACATCTATTTCTGCCTATCGTTTTTGGAATTTTACACCACGTAATAGTGACTGGATGACAGTGGATGCTGTTAGAAAAGGAGGAACTTCTGTAAAAGATGATCAATTTTCACAAGAGTTTCGTATTGCATCGGCAGGTAATCAGCATATTGATTGGGTCGCAGGGCTATATTATTTTTATCAAAAGTTAAAAAATAATACATTCACTGTTTATGGAAATGATGCAGATGCTTATTATTTATATCAAAATATGGCACTTAGATCATTAATTACAAGTGGTTTGAGTAGTGTGTTAAATAATAGAACAACATTTACATATGGAAAAGTGGATACAAATAGTTCTGCTGCATTTGGGCAGGGGGTTTGGCATGTTACACCAAAATTAGATTTGACTGCTGGTTTGCGGGTAACATATGAAGATAAAAAAGCATCTGTGAATAGAATTACTCCGATAGGCGGAAAAGATATTTCATCATTATCAACATTGGAACAATCTGCTTTAAAAAATCAGATCGGGGCCTATAATTCTGGCAATTTATCTATTCATGATTTGAGTTATTCGGGTTTATTAACGAGTAGTTATCGTATTAATGCCAAAACATTGGCATATGCAATCTATTCTCATGGTGAGAAATCTGGTGGATTTAATTTGGCTGTTAGTTCAGCCGTGGCAGCAGGAGCAAACTCTTTAAAAGTTGCCCCAGAAAAAGCAGATAATTATGAAATTGGGCTTAAACAAAATTTGTTTAATAATAAGTTGCAACTAAACACGAATTTATTTTGGACCAATGTTAAAGATTATCAGACAACCAGCTATGAGTATGTAGGGTCATCTTTGGTAAGTGTTTTAGCGAACGCAGGTGAAGTACGTAGTCGTGGAGCGGAAATAGATGCTACTTTCCAACCAGCTCGTCAATTTACGGTAAACTTTAATGGTTCATTGAATGATACAACCTATACAAAATATCAAAATGCACCATCCCCATCATCAGTATCTATTCCAACAGGCACTGCCATGCAGGATTTATCTGGTCAACGTGTATATGGTGTGCCGAAATGGGTTGCGAATCTAAATTTTCGTTACGATTTACAAGAAAAATATAATTGGCAGCCTTATATCACAGGTGGATATTCATGGCGTGATTGGTCATATGGCACTATAGATAACGATAAAAATGGTATTATTAAATCATATGGATTGTTGAATGTAAGCATTGGGGCTCGTCATAGTCTAGGAAATGATGATATAGAGTTATCATTGTGGGTTAAAAATTTGACTAATAGAGTGTATGTAACGAATGTCTGGAATTCATCGAATGGAATATTAACAGCAAGTTTAGGACAACCCAGAACCATAGGTGCAACAGTAAAATTACATTTTTAATAAGTAAAGATTGATAAAAGCTATCCGTTAGGATGGCTTTTGTATTAAAAAGTAATATGTATATAAAAATTCATGCTGAAAAGTGTCTTCTGTGACATAGAAAAAGCAGGCAGGCTATATAATAATTTCTTTATTATTTATATGGTTAGAATGAAAAATGACGGTTTTAAAAAAAAATCCTAACATCTTACTCATCGTTGCAGATGACTTGGGGTTCTCCGATATCGGTGCCTTTGGTGGTGAAATCCAAACGCCTTATTTAGATCAACTGGCTTTTAATGGTCTAAGATTCACAAATTTTCATACGGCCTCGGCATGTTCACCTACACGTTCAATGCTTTTGTCTGGTACAGATCACCATCTGGTTGGTTTGGGTACAATGGGAGAAGTATTATCTGATCAACAAGGAAAGGAGGGATATGAGGGACATTTGAACCATAAAGTGGCTGCATTACCTGAATTATTACAAGATGCAGGATATTACACACTGATGTCTGGTAAATGGCATTTGGGCTTAACACCAGAGCATTTTCCGAGTCAAAAAGGCTTTGAACGTTCATTTTCTTTGCTGCCAGGCGCGGCGAATCATTACCTGTTTGAGGCAAAAGTGCCTCAGGAAAAAGTTCCAAATTTATTAAGAACAACACGTGGACTTTATAGTGAAGATGATCATTTGGCAGATGAATTACCGCAAGATTTTTATTCTTCAGATTATTTTACAGATCGGTTGC
>JASGGM010000063.1:0-11393 GCA_047605045.1 Acinetobacter sp.
ACCACGGCGAGTTTTTAACTTAGCCATAGTAACCTCTTTTAGGCACCTGTTCGGCTCGTTCGCACCATTACGAAACGACCTGCAGGTAAGGAAGGCAGTATTTTATAGTAGAAAGCAGCAAAACAAAAGCATTTCGTTTATTTTTTAACTGCAAATCATATCGAGATGATTTGTAAGGCGCTGTCATAAAACAGCGTATAATGTGTTTTATCTTATATCTATATTCAATGAAAATATGTCTGCAAATCAGGATGCTTTTGCTGCGCTGCGCTATCGAGATTTCTCCATCATTACCGTGAATCAATTATGTTTAACTCTTGGCATTCTCATTCAGGAAGTCATTGTTGGTTATAGCCTTTATCAAATTACAAAAGATCCCTTAACACTCGGTATGATTGGTCTTGCCGAAGCGATTCCTTTTATAACGTTGTCGCTTTGGGGGGGCTATTTTGCCGATAAATTTAACAGACAAACCATCATGAAAATTTGTTTGTTCTTTTCATTTCCACTCCCCCTCATATTGTGGTTATTATTTCACCTTTATGGATTACAACAAATTTCGGTTAACACGCTTGCATGGGGCGTATACGGTATTATTTTTTGTTTTGGAATTGTTCGTGGTTTTTACTCTCCTGCTGCAACATCCTTAAAACCTTTTCTTATTCCTCGTGAACTATATGCCAATGGTGCCACATGGACAACGATTGGCTGGCAAAGTGGCGTAATTCTTGGCCCTATGTTAGGTGGGTTCATGCTGGCCTATTTAGGTCGTGAAACCAGTTTTTTCAGTGTGTCTATTCTGCTGTTTATTTGCTTTTGCTTAGTTAATGTATTACAAAAACGTACCTTCCCCGCCATGCAACCTGCAAAAATCTGGAACAGTATGCAGGAGGGTTTTCAGTTTATTTGGAAAACTAAAATTGTTTTGTGGGCAATTTCCCTTGATTTAGTTTCAGTCTTATTTGGTGGAGTGATTGCACTACTGCCAATTTTTGCAGCGGATATTTTAAAAACTGGTCCAGAGGGCTTAGGTCTATTACGTGCTGCACCTTCCATTGGCGCACTACTCACCATGTTTGCCCTGACACGCTTTCCGCCAACTGAAAATGCTTGGCGTAATATGCTACTTGCAGTGGCAGGGTTTGGTGTCTTCACATTAGTCTTTGCCTATTCCAATACGATGTGGCTTTCATTGGCTGCTCTAGCATTAACAGGTGCTTGCGATAGCGTTTCTGTTGTCATTCGCCAAACCATTTTGCAGATTTATCCACCTGAAAATATGCGTGGTCGTGTAGCAGCCGTGAATGGCATGTTTGTATCTAGCAGTAATGAACTGGGTGCATTTGAGTCAGGTTTGGCAGCAAAATATATGGGAACCATTGCAGCAACGGTCTTTGGGGGCTGTATGACATTAATTGTGGTGTCTTATTGTTGGTTAAAGACTACCGATTTATTCAATGTCAATATTATTCAAGGTTCTGACGATCAAACAAAATAAACTGAAAGGATTCAACATTTCAAAACCAAACCGCTTGGAAAGCTTTAACGATCTAAACCTTGATCGCTAAAGCTTTTTGTACTGCTGGCCGTGCATTAATCCGATCAATATAGGCTTTGACATTAGGAAACTCTTCAATATCAATACTTTGCCATTGGTAACTCAATAACCATGGAAATATGGCCATATCAGCAATTGAATAATCACCTGCGACATAGTCCTGTCCAATCAATTGACGATCTAATACACCATATAAACGTTTCGATTCATTGATATAACGGTTTGCAGCATAAGGAATTTTTTCAGGGGCAAATTTATTGAAATGGTGATTCTGCCCTAACATTGGCCCCAATCCTCCCATTTGCCACATCAGCCATTGCTCAACTTCAACACGTTGTTGTTCTTCACTTGGATAAAACAACCCTGTTTTTCGACCTAAATACTGTAAAATCGCGCCCGATTCAAAAATGGAAATTGCCTGACCATAAGGCCCATCCTGATCCACAATCGCAGGGATTTTATTATTTGGAGATATTTTTAAAAAATCAGGTTGAAACTGATCATTCTCAGAAATATTAATCGACAATATTCTGTAATCCAATTTCATTTCTTCTAATGCAATGCTAATCTTTTTACCATTGGGCGTTCCCCAATAATATAGGTCTATCATGAAATACCCTTCTTTGTCTGTTTTCATGTCTTCTTAAAGTTTGACTACGTTTATAACATACTTTCAAAAATGCTTTAAACGTAATTTAGCATGTTCATTCTAACAGTGACTTTGCTTAACAAACTTAAATAAGCTCATCCCATGAATTTAGATTCAAGTGATCGTTTCCTTCCTATTCAATCTTTTACCGTTTTATTTTACTGTTTATTCAAATTTCTCAAGGTATCGTCTAGCCTGCTCCCCGACAAATTGGCGTCCTGCATTTTCTCCATGAATCCATTCCTCCACGGAAAACAAATCAAACAGGCCAACTTTAAACAATGTCGGGATTGCGAGAATCAGTTCCTGCTCAACATCTCCCCTTTCACCTGCATTATAGCGTTGAATATTATGTAGCATTGCCGCGACAGTTCCTGTTTGAACTTGACTTCCATCTTTCAGTTTTACAGTGGGCAATATTTGGCCATCCTGAATAATTTTTTGATTAATCGCTGCAAGCTGTTCGGTACCATCTATTATCTGCGTCATGTTTTTCTCCAAGTGCTTCTTTTTATAATTTGCGCTTAAATTCGGCTTTTTCAATACCAAAAATATATTTGGCATAAAAAAACGCAACGTTAATGTTGCGTTTTTTTATATGGGTAACAACTTACTTTTTCTTTTTAGGTCCAAGTAACATGCCCATTTGGCGACCTTCCATTTTTGGCGCTTGCTCGACAACGCCCCATTCAGCAACATCTACTTCAATTTTTTGTAATTGAGCAAGACCAAGCTGTTGGTGTGCCATTTCACGACCACGGAAACGTAAAGTAATCTTTACTTTGTTTCCTTCTTCCAAGAAACGAAGAATCGCACGAAGTTTTACGTTGTAGTCCCCAATATCTGTACCAGGACGCAACTTAATTTCTTTCACTTGCACTTGATGCTGCTTTTTCTTCGCATCTTTTTGCTTTTGTTTAAGGTCAAACAAGTGCTTGTTGTAATCCATGATTTTACAAACAGGTGGCTCTGCATTTGCAACAATCTCAACAAGGTCGAGATCAGCATCTTCAGCAGCGCGTAATGCTTCATTTAACGAAACAATCCCTTTTTGTTCACCATCTGCACCAACGAGGCGTACGTCTTTTGCACGGATCTCGTCGTTAATTGCAGGGCGGTTACCCTTATTAGCACCTTGTTGCTGGTTACGATCAGGCTGTTTAATCTTTCTTACTCCACAATATACCGGCCACGTTCGGCGACGGCAGATTTCACTAAATCAATGAAAGCATCAATTGACATAGTACCTAAATTTTTCCCTGAGCGAGTACGGACATTCACTGTACCCTCTTCAACTTCTCGATCACCGAGAACAAGAAGGTAAGGAACGCGCTCTAATGTACGCTCACGAATCTTAAAGCCGATTTTCTCATTTCTCAAGTCCGAAATGGCACGAAGCCCATTTTCTTTAAGTTTCTCAACGACTTGATCACATGCTGCGGCTTGAGAATCGGTAATATTCATGACACAGGCTTGCACTGGTGATAACCACGGCGGCATAAACCCTGCATAATGTTCAATAAGTATACCAATAAATCGTTCAAAACTGCCAAGAATTGCACGATGTAACATGACAGGTTGATCTCGCTCATTGTCTTCTGTCACATAAGATGCATCTAAACGTACAGGCAAATTGAAATCACATTGGATGGTACCGCACTGCCACACGCGTCCTAAACTGTCTTTTAATGAAAATTCAATTTTTGGACCATAGAATGCACCTTCACCTGGTTGCAAGTCCCAAGCAAGTCCTGCTGCATCTAACGCATCTGCCAAGGACTTTTCAGCCATGTCCCAAAGTGAATCATCGCCAACACGTTTTTCTGGACGCGTCGACAGTTTCATCTGTACATCTTCAAAGCCAAAATCTTTATAGACATCTAGCGTTAACTGAATAAAATCGGCAACTTCTTGACCAATCTGCTCTTTGGTACAGAAGATATGTGCATCGTCTTGTGTGAAGCCGCGCACACGCATAATACCGTGTAATGAACCCGACGGCTCATTACGATGACATGAACCAAATTCTGCCAAACGAATAGGCAAATCGCGGTAAGATTTTAATCCTTGGTTGAAGACCTGCACATGGCAAGGACAGTTCATCGGTTTTACCGCATAGTTGCGGTTTTCAGAATGCGTCGTAAACATGTTTTCAGCATAGTTCGCTGCATGTCCAGATTTTTCCCACAAACTAAAGTCCACAATTTGCGGTGTTTTAATTTCTAAATAACCGTTATCTTGCTGAACTTTACGCATGTATTGTTCAAGCACTTGGTAAATTGTCCAGCCATTTGGATGCCAGAACACCATACCAGGTGCTTCTTCTTGCATATGGAACAAATCTAAAGCTTTGCCAATTTTACGGTGATCGCGTTTTTCCGCTTCTTCAATACGGGTTATATAAGCTGCAAGTTGCTTTTTATCTGCCCATGCAGTTCCGTAAATACGTTGTAATTGTTCATTTTTCGCATCACCACGCCAGTATGCACCAGAAATTTTAGTGAGCTTAAATGATTTTAAAAATTTGGTATTTGGCACATGTGGGCCACGGCACATGTCAATGTATTCTTGATGATAATACAAGCCCATCGCCGTTTCATTTGGCATGTCTTCAACCAAACGTAATTTGTACTCTTCGCCACGATCGTTAAACAATTTGATGACTTCATCACGCGGAGTGACTTTTTTAATGACATCATAATCTTGATCGATTAACTGCTTCATACGTACTTCAATGGCAGCCATATCATCCAGCGTGAATGGACGTGGCATCCAGATATCATAGTAGAAACCTTCTTCTATGACAGGTCCAATCACCATTTTTGCTTCTGGGAACAGTTGTTTTACTGCATGTCCAACCAAATGCGCGCATGAATGGCGAATAATTTCCAAACCTTCTTCATCTTTTGGTGTGATGATTTGTAGGCGAGCATCTTCAGTGATAAGGTCACATGCATCTACTAAACGATCATTAACACGCCCTGCGACTGTATTCTTGGCAAGTCCTGGCCCAATACTTTGAGCAACCTCCATAACGGATACAGCTTGATCAAATGTTTTTTGATCGCCATTGGGCAATGTGATAATTGGCATAATAAATCCTTGAGGAGTGATGCACCATACAATCGGTGCATATCACCGCGAGATTCAAATCGAGGAAATCCTCAACATGGAAAACGGTGGGTAAAAGAAAACCTGATGAATTTTACACATCTTATAGGGCTTAAGAAACCTTTATGTATAAATGATCACATTTTTTAGCGTCAGATCCGCTATAAAATACAAAATAGAGACCTGAAGGTCGCTGGTTGGTTTATCTTGCTTTACCCTGATCGGATAACAATGCAACCTGTTGAACATAGTTAAACACTTTCAAACGCGCTGATGCAAGTTCATCGGCAGTCGCCTCCAAAGTCTTATCTCGATGATAGCGTAAAATATGTTGCCGTAATGTATGACGGTCAGTTGCATTGAATTGTTTGCAGAATTCATTGATCGCACTATCCCCTTGTTCAATCATGCGATCGACCCAACGATTCAATTGTGCCTGTTTTTTAGCACCTTGTTGTGGAGTAAGATACGATAAAATTACTGTTTCATCTTCATTGCGTAACAATTTGCCAATGCGTTGATATTGCCGACGGCGGGCTTCAAAAGATGTAATGTTTTGAACATCAAGTAATGCTTCAATTAAGCGTTCTTCAACAGGAAGTTGTTGAATTTGCTTCGTAGAAAGTTCTGCTAGTTGCTCACCAAGTGCAGCCATACGCTGAACAGCTTTTTTCTGTTCAGTCTTACTTGCACGACCATCGAGCGATTCAAAATCTTCATTGCTATAGCGTAGTTGCGGACGTCGTGCCACGTTTAATCAGCCTCATAAAATTTGGCTGCAAAAAGTGCTTGAACTTCTTGCAGTGCTTTTTCTTCATCGGGTCCATCCACAACAAGGCGCAAAGTGGTTCCTTTGCCTGCGCCTAACATGAGCAAAGCCATGATATTTTTTGCGTCAATTAGTTTATCGCCTTTACCAATTTGAATATTGGCGCGAAATTTAGTCGTCACTTCAATGAGCTTGCCCGAAGCGCGTGCATGTAAACCAAGTTTATTTATTACATCTACTGTTGTGTCAATCATGACCAATGCTTCATTTCTCTATGTAGAACTTGAATAGACCAATTCGCTTCGAGGGCTTTTTTTAATCTATCCACCATATATACCGAACGATGTTGTCCACCTGTACAGCCAATGGATACAGTGATGTAATGCCGATGACCCTCTGCAAAAGCAGGCAACCACTTTTCCAAAAAATGATAAATATCATCAAACATGGCATGCGTCATTGTATGGGAGTTTAAATATTCCTGCACAGGCCTATCTAAACCAGATAACTTTCGCAATGCCAGATCCCAGTGGGGATTCGGCAAGTGACGCACATCAAAAACATAATCTGCATCCAAAGGAATGCCGTGTTTATAACCAAAAGATTGTAAAATTAAAATGAGCTTATCGCTTTGCCCAAGTTTGGACAATAACGTATGTTTAAGGTCATGTACACTTTTATCACTGGTATCAATATTGACTGTTGCACGCATTTGTATTGGAAGCAACAAGCCTTTTTCTTCTTGAATACATTCAGTTAGCGAATGCCAACGACTTGCTAAAGGATGAGGACGGCGAGATGCACTAAACCGTGTAATTAACTCTTGATCCTTTGTACTCAAATAGATGACGTCTACTGTACCATGCTTTTGTAATTGTTCAAAAACCTGATCAAACTCTTGTAAGTCTGCACGTGTACTTCGTACATCCACCCCCAACGCAAGTTGTTCAAGATTATTTTCCTGATCAAGTTTTGCAACAATTTCAGGAAGCAAAGCCAAAGGTAAATTATCAATACAATAGTAACCCAAATCTTCAAGAACTTGTAAAGCGGAAGATTTACCAGATCCAGATTGACCAGTGACAATTAAAATACGCTTCATGGCAATGCAATCCTATGTGAGTGAGTGCAATAAGCTTTGGTTTAAAAAATCAGGATAATTTTACAACTAAATTATCAATTAAACGCGTCGTACCCAACTTCGCAGCAACAAATAAAACAATGTCTTTTTCAAACTCAGTGAGGGGCTGTAACTCTGGTGTTCTTGCTTCAACATAATCTACAACAAACCCAGCAGTAAACAATTCAAAACGAATATTTTCCAAAACGTTCTGCAATGCAATCCCCGCAATAAGCTGCTGTTCAGCTTGCTTTAAACTGCTATAAATTATGGGTGCAAGTGCACGTTGTTCTACGCTTAAATAACCATTTCGGGAGCTTAAAGCTAAACCATCTTCAGCACGAGTAGTCGGTACACCAATGACTTCCAGTGGAATACTTAAATCCCGCACCAATTGGCGAATAACAGCCAATTGCTGGTAATCTTTTTGTCCAAAAAAGGCATAGTTCGGTTGCACAATATTAAATAACTTTGTGACCACGACAGCAACACCATCGAAATGTCCAGGTCGTGAAAGCCCACACAAATCATTGGTAATTCCACCCACACTGACATTGGTTAAGCGTGGATGACGGCCGTACATCTGTTCAACTGTCGGTGCAAAAATAATATCACATCCAACATCAGCCAATAACTGGCTGTCTTGATCAATCGTTCTCGGATAATTTTCATAATCTTCGCCTTCTCCAAATTGAATTGGATTGACAAAAATACTGACCACCACGACATCACATAATTTTCGGGCTTCACGCACTAAATTTAGATGTCCTTCGTGTAAATTTCCCATTGTAGGCACAAATCCAATGATTTTTCGAGATGCACGCGATGGGCTGAGTGACGCTGTTAATCCTTGTATTGTTGTTTCTGTTTTCATGATTACAGCTCTATCTGAAATGCATATTCTGGAGATGGAAAACTTTGATCGAGTACCGCTTGATGGTATGCCTGAATCGCATTCAGTATGGCGTATTGCCCAGATTGTTCTATCATAAAATTACGTACAAATTTTGCGGTTTTACCGAATGTCAAACCAAGGATATCTTGTACAACCAAGACCTGACCATCGGTGTTTTCTCCTGCACCAATACCAATCACAGGGACATGTGGAAAAGTAGCCGTCACTTCTTTCCCCAATTGAGAGGGTACACATTCAAGTAATAAAATCGCCGCGCCTGCTTCAACCAACACACGACAATCTTCAAGCAATTGGTCGGCAGCAGCACGCGTTTTAGCTTGAAGCTTGTATCCTCCAAAAACATGTACCGATTGTGGTGTCAATCCCAAATGAACACAAACAGGAATGCCATTTCGAGTTAATGTTTTAACGGTGTCTGCCAGCCATGCACCACCTTCAATTTTGACCATTTGCGCGCCAGCTTGCATCACAGTTTTCGCGCTTACAATTGCGTCATTAACCGTCGCATAACTCATAAAAGGTAAATCAGTCATGATAAAAGCATGTTGATTGGCACGGCGTACTGCAGCAGTATGATATGCCATATCCGCGACAGTAACAGGTAAAGTAGAATCATGACCCTGAATCGTCATGCCTAACGAATCACCGATTAAAATACTATCGATTTCAGCAACTTCCATCAATTTAGACATACTTGCATCATAGCAAGTCAGGCATGAAAACTTTCTTCCTTGTGCTTTAAACTGTCTTAAATCATTCAGACTGATCATTTCATTTTCTCTTTACTATTTTCTCTTGGCGATGTTTAGCCAAGTTTGTTATCAATCTGGGCTTCTGCCCAAGATTGATCTTGAATGGGTTGCAAGTTTGACTGTTTTACAATATCCAGTTGAGCGAGCGATTGCTGGGCATGTACTAGATTGGCATCTAAATCGAGCAATGGAATTATAACAAAATCACGTTGCAATATGCCGACATGAGGAACAGTCAATCGTTCATGTTGAATCTGCTGCTCACCATAAAATAACAGATCTAAATCGAGTGTACGTTCGCCCCAATGGCGCAATCGCACACGCCCAGACTCATGCTCAATACGCTGTAAATGATCGAGCAATGCCAAGGGTTCTAAATCTGTGATTAATTCGGCAACCGCATTGAGATAATCAGGTTGGTCTTGCGGTCCCATTGGCGGTGTTCGATAGAGCTTCGAAATTCGAACCGCTCCCAACGCCTTCAGACTTGCAACGGCTTGCTGCAAAATCTGTAAAGAATCGCCAAGATTACTTCCCAAGCCGATAAAAGTTTTTACCGTCATTGCGTTGGCCCAAAAACAACCTTTTTCAGGTCACGTTGTACACGTTTACGCTTTAGAATCGGATGATTATCATCAATTCCTGTATGCTCAGTTTTTCCACTTTGACTACGCGATGCCTGTGAAGATGCGGTCTTCTGCGCTGATGTTGTACGAGGTTTACGTGTTCGTTTCTCGGCAACCTGCACCAAAGGTGCATTCAGATCACTCAATTCAACGTCTTCTTGCGTTTTACGTTGTTTGCGGGCACGTTGACGATTGTACTGCGCAATAGCAACTTCTTTCTGATCAGGATACATCTCTTGATATGCATGCCACCATTGCCCCATACCTAAAGTGGATACATCACCTGATTTTTCACGTAAATACAAAAAGTCAAATCCTGCACGGAAACGTGGGTGTGTAGACAATGCTTCTATTTGCTGAGGTTTTGGATTCAGTAATCGCGTTTGCATTTCCCACACTTCACGAATGAATGTTTCAGCGAAGCGTGGAATAATGGTTCTGGTCGACTGGCGTTTTAGGACATCTAATCCTGCTTGTGCACGCGCTTCGGCAGGTACTACACCTTTATTGAGATAAAAATCGCAACGATCTAGGAAGTTTTCCCACAATAGAACCGCATAGAAAAATGCTGGATTAATGGTTTTACCAACTTGAATCCGTTGATCGGTATTCGATGCTGCCAAATGAATAAACTCGGTAACTTCGGGTTTAATTTCAGCAAAGAGTTGCCCCCAAATTCCAAAATCAATCAACAATGGTAAGACATCGAGCAAACGCCCCATGGTGAATAGTTTTTGTGATTCATCATAAAGACGATGCGGCGAAACATCACGCAAGAGTTGCGTCATCTCTGGTGTAAAAACGTCAAGAATTTCAGGTGCAATATCGAAATCGAGCTTCGCAGAAAAACGTAAAGTCCTTAACATACGTACAGGATCTTCTTCGAATCGAAGTGCTGGGTCACCTAATAATCGTAATATTTTGGCCTGAATATCATCAATGGCATTACAAAAATCTAGCACGATTCCTTTTCGTGGTTGATAGTACATGGCATTAATCGAAAAATCTCGACGGGAAAAATCCTGTTCAATCGTTCCCCAGTTGTTGTCTCGCAGGATCATACCCTGTGCACTGGTCACTGCTTTTTTCGGTGGCGCACGGAAAGTTGCGACCTCAATTAAGTCACGACCAATGTAAACATGTGCCAGTTCGAAACGTCGACCAATAATTCGACAACGTCGACCAAATACTTCTTTGACTTGAGATGGTGTTGCATTGGTTACAGCATCAAAATCTTTGGGATTTAAGCCGAGCATTAGATCTCGAACACCACCACCAACGATGTATGCCTCATAACCTGCTTTATTTAGAGCATCAATTACCTCAAGAATAGAAGGAGGTAATTGTTTAATGGATAAACCATATTTTGACGCGCGTAAGGTGTGCAAAAGACGCTCTCTCCTACGTCTGGAGTTAATATATGAATTTTCGCTCATCATAGTGCATCAACCAACAAAGGGCAATTTGATTCTTTATTGATAAATAGACTGATGATGATCAGAACATTCTACAAGGCCATTATAAACGTAATCTTTCACGATTTTTCTGAAAAAGTTTATCGCCAATGCCTTTTACGTTTTTAAGCTCATCAATTGAGTTAAATTTGCCATTTTTTTGCCGATACTGAATAATTGCTTGCGCCTTTTTTTCACCAACACCGAATAGTTTTTGCTGTAATTCGGTCTGTGTTGCACTATTCAAACTTAATTTTTCAGTATTGGTGTTTGATGAACTTATTGCACCAGCTTGCTTATTTTTCCACTGTGCATATTGTTGATCAAATTGTTTTGCATCATTCGTTGCATACACATTCATTGCGAAGCAACTCAACATAAATATTGCAAATAAGTGTCTCATTATTTCACCTGAGTATGCTGTTTTGCTTGTTCCCA
>JASGGM010000064.1:0-11176 GCA_047605045.1 Acinetobacter sp.
GCATTTTCTTCAATGAATGCACGGCGTGGCTCAACATCATCGCCCATCAAACACGAGAACATACGATCCGCTTCAATGGCATCATCCACTGTTACCTGTAACATATGACGGTTTTCAGGGTCCATGGTGGTGTCCCAAAGCTGTTCGGCATTCATCTCACCCAAACCTTTATAGCGCTGAATCATCATTCCACGGCGGGAATCCTGCAAAATATGTTGCCAGACTTGATGGAAATTACTCACTTGAATACGGCGCTCACCTTTTTGTAAATAAGCCCCATCTTCTAGCAAACTAAACCAGCTTTTCGAGTTTTTTAGCAAGCGGGCATATTCTGCCGAGCTTAATAAGCTTTGATCAAGCAAATATTGATGTGGCAAGTTATGTACATAGATGGTCATACGTGGCCAATAATGCGCTGATTTAACACCCTGTGCATCTTCAACCTCAAAGGTTTCCAAAGACACCTGTGGGCGCAAACTTGGCTGTAATCGGCTAATAATCGCCTGTAATTGCTCTGCCCATGCCAACACATAAGCTTGATCGCTGTTTTGATCCAGTTTAAAGGCATCCAATTCAAGTAAAGCATCTAATAGCGTAGCTGGATAACGCTGTGTTAAACGTGACAGGCTTTTTTGTGAAACTTGATAATCTTCAATGACTTTTGCCAAAGCCTGACCAGAAATCGCAGGTGCTTCCGCACTGATATGCAATTCAAGTTCATCAATCGCATTCGAAATTAAATAGGTTTCCAATGCATCATTGTCTTTGATGTACTGTTCTTGCTTGCCTTTTTTCAATTTATATAATGGCGGTTGTGCAATATAAATATGACCACGTTCCACCAATTCAGGCATTTGACGGAAGAAGAATGTCAATAATAAGGTTCGAATATGCGAACCATCGACATCCGCATCGGTCATGATGATGATTTTATGATAGCGTAATTTATCAGGATTATATTCTTCACGCCCAATCCCACAACCCAACGCCGTGATGAGCGTACCTACCTCTTGACTCGAAATCATCTTGTCAAAACGCGCACGTTCCACGTTCAGAATCTTACCTTTCAACGGCAAAATCGCTTGCATTTTACGGTTACGACCTTGCTTGGCGCTTCCACCTGCCGAGTCACCCTCGACCAGATACAATTCTGATAATGCAGGATCTTTTTCCTGACAATCCGCCAATTTTCCTGGCAAACCAGCAATATCCAGTGCACTTTTACGACGCGTCATTTCACGCGCTTTACGCGCAGCATCACGGGCACGTGCAGCATCAATAATTTTACCTGCAATCGATTTTGCCGCTTGAGGATTTTCCAGCAAATACGCAGAAAATTCCTTATTCATGGCTTGTTCTACAGCTGGTTTCACCTCACTCGATACGAGCTTCTCTTTGGTTTGTGAAGAGAATTTTGGATCTGGCACTTTCACTGAAATAATCGCAGTCAAACCTTCACGAGCATCATCGCCTGTGACATTGACTTTTTCTTTTTTCAGAATGTTTTCGCTTTCCAAATAGTTATTTAAACCACGTGTCAAAGCGGCGCGGAAGCCTGCCAAATGCGTTCCACCATCTTTTTGTGGAATATTATTGGTAAAACAACGCACATTTTCCTGATAAGAATCATTCCACTGTAAAGCCACTTCAACGGCAATACCATTGTCAGCATCGGCCGTAAAATGGAAAATTTCATTCAGATGGTTCTTGCCCTGATTGATATATTTCACAAACTCAGACAAGCCACCTTCGAAATCAAAAACATGTTCCAAATTGACACGTTCATCACGCAATACAATGCGTACCCCTGCATTTAAGAAGGATAACTCACGTAAACGACGCGCCAGAATATCAACATTAAAAATCGTTTGACTAAAAGTTTCAGCGCTCGGCCAAAAACGAACTTTTGTTCCTGTTTCTTCAGTATCACCAATCACTTTTAATGGATATTGCGGATCGCCATGCTGATATTCCTGCTCATGGATTTTACCCGCACGGAAAATAGTTAATTGTAATTTTCTCGAAAGTGCATTTACCACCGACACACCAACGCCGTGTAAACCACCCGACACTTTATAACTATTATCGTCGAATTTACCACCTGCATGTAGGATCGTCAGAATCACCTCAGCAGCAGAAACGCCTTCTTCTGGGTGAATATCAGTCGGAATACCACGACCATTATCCGACACACTCACAGATTCATCTTCGTGAATCGTCACTAAAATCTCGTCACAATGACCTGCAAGCGCTTCATCAATGGCATTATCCACCACCTCAAATACCATGTGGTGCAAACCCGAACCATCATCCGTGTCACCAATATACATGCCTGGGCGTTTACGAACCGCATCTAGTCCACGCAAAACTTTGATGCTAGAGGAATCATAAGCCTTTTCATTGGATTGTTCTGTTTCAGAAGCAGATTGAGATTCTGAACTCATGTTTTCTCCCTAGTCTTGTAAATGGGTCTGTTCCACAGCAATCGCCTGAATATGACCATGATCAACATTGAATAATTGATAAGAAATAGACAGATCATGCAAATGCTGTTGTACCGCCACATGATCTAAAGTGGTCAAAAAAACTTGACTACCAAGTTGGCTTAATCGCTCAATCAAACGACGTTGCGCAGTTAAATCGAGTTCTGCCGTAATATCATCTAATAATACCACAGTTTCCTTATTACTCGCATGTAGCATTGCAATCTGTGACAGTTTTAACGCCATAATTAACAGCTTTTTTTGACCTCTGGATAACACGACATCGGCATCACCCAAAGCGGTTTTAAAACGCAAATCTGCCCGATGTGGTCCATATTCTGTATAACGACGATCGATATCTTTTTGATGGAACTGTTCAAGATGTTGCAGCAAGCCATTGTCTGTATGAAAACCAGCATGATAGTCGATAGAAAGTTGAATATCGGGCAACAGATGAGCCAGATCTTGCTGAAAGAAATGCTGCCACTGCTGTAGAACACCCAAACGTTGTGAGTGTAAAACTTCACCGTAATCCGCTAGCATTTTATTCCACGGCTCTAAATCTGCAAGTCGTATTTGCCGTTGTGTTTTCAATAAACTGTTACGTTGTTTGAGTGCTCTTGCATAGCCCTGCCATGCTTGATAAAAATCAGGTTCCACGTGAAACATCAACCAATCGAGCAACTGCCGACGAGCTTTCGCACCATGATCAATAATATCAGTACTCAGTGGGTCAATAACCTGCAACGGTAAAATCTTGGCCAATTGTGCTTGAGTTGCAATACTGTCACCATTGACTTTAATGATGTGTTCACCCGAAGAAAACTTCTGAACACCCATTTTTTCCTGATCAACTTGTGCAAATATCACTGCATCAGCACATTGATGCTGAATATAGTTCTTTGGAATATGTGTTCGAAATGAGCGACCTGTCGCTAAAATATGAATCGCTTCAAGAATCGACGTTTTACCCGAGCCATTCTGTCCATAAAAGACATTAAACGGCTGCAAGCGAGGCAATGCAGCCGTTTCAATGTTTCGAACACGTTCGACGTTTAAACGTGTAATTGGCATAAGAACTCGATGTTAAACGCGCATCGGCATGACCACATACGTCTGGTCAGTGTGTGCAGGGTCCTGAATAAGAACCGATTGATTCGCTTCAGTCATGGTCATGGTCACATCATCACCATCCAGTACACTCAACACTTCTAAAAGATACTGCGCATTAAACGACATTTCCAGCGCTTCATCATTGTATTGAATGGCTAAATCTTCAATCGCTTCATCTTGCTCAGGGTTATTGGCCCGAAGTTGCAATGTATCATCCTGAAAATTCAAGAACACGCCACGTAACTTTTCATTACTTAAAATCGCAACACGCTGTAATGACTGCTTGAATACATCATGTGCAATCACGACCCGCTTATCCCCTCCACGAGGAATCACACGGCGATAATCTGGGAATTTTCCATCAATTAATTTGGTGGTAAATCGTACAGTGACATCACCCTGCTCTTTATCACGCGCAGGCACAGAAATCGTCACATTTAGCAATTCCCGACCAATCAGGACAGTCAAAGGTTGATCTTCAATACTCAACAAGCGTTGTAATTCACCCACGGCTTTACGTGGCACAATGGCTTGCAAGGTTTGATCTGTCGTCGATTGCGCACCAGTTTCACACAATGCAAGTCTATGACCATCCGTCGTGACTGCACGCAATTGATTTTGATCAATTTCCAGTAAGGTACCCGTCAAATAAAAACGCACATCCTGCACAGCCATCGCAAATGCAGTTTTTTCAAATAAACGCTTCAATTCACGTTGCGTTACCTGAATTTGTGTGCCATGCGTCGACTCGGTGGTTAACAGCGGATAATCTTCTGCAGGCAAGGTGCCCAATACAAAACGGCTGTTTCCAGATTTTAGAATACAACGCTGATCATCTGTAATCTGTAAATCAATAATTGCAGCAGTCGGCAAGGATTTACAGATATCCATCAATTTACGTGCTGGAACAGTGGTTTCTCCTGCTTGTAAACACGCCCCTTCTGCAAATGGCATGTTCGCCACCAATTCAACTTCTAAATCAGAACCTATAATGGTCAATGCTTGTGCAGAAGCCTGAATTTTGACATTCGATAAAATATTTAGGGTATGCCGACGTTCTACAACACCCACAACATGAGATAGAACATTTAACAAACTCTCTTTCGCAATTTTAAGACGCACAATGCCTTCCTCTATACAGGTATCTTGTAAGAAAAATAGATTTAACCATGTACTATGCGTTAGAAGTCAACACAATGCAACACGGAGATATGATTCATTTTAAGCGCAAAACTAGCTTTGCAACAAGCGCGTTAAATTTTTATAATCTTCATTAAAAATGGGATCTTCCTGACGCAGACTTTGCACTTTTTCACATGCATGCATAACTGTACTATGATCACGTCCACCAAATGCCATCCCAATTTCTGGAAAACTGTCTCCAGTTAATTCTCGTGCAAGCCCCATTGCCAATTGACGTGGCCGAGCATAAATACGTGTCCGCTTAGGTCCAATTAATTCCTTTAAAGGAATACGGAAATACTCACTCACCACGCGCTGAATATTTTCCGTGCTAATGGTTCTTGCCCGAATCGCCAATACATCTTTTAAGGACTCACGTACGACTTCCAAATCAATACCCGTCCCTTTAAAACGGGAAATGGCAACCACTTTATTCAATGCACCTTCTAGTTCGCGCACATTCGCAACAACTTGTTGCGCAATAAACAAAGCACAATTACGCGGCAGATCAATGCCGCTGCTCTCTGCTTTTTTCAATAGAATTTCGATTCGGGTTTCAATATCAGGTGGCTCAACCCCTACAGAAAGCCCCCAAGAAAAACGGGATACTAAACGTGGGTCAAGTTCAGTTAATTCTTTTGGATAACGATCTGACGTTAAAATAATTTGTTTAGATTCATCAAGTAAAGCATTAAAAGTATAGAAAAACTCAACCAGACTGGCCTCTTTACCAGCCAATAAATGAATATCATCCACCAAAAGCAGATCCAATGAACGACAATTTTTCTTAAATTCCTCGACCTTCCCTTTCTGTAAAGAACTCACAAAGTCCTGTACAAAACTTTCGGCCGTCATATACATCACCCGCGCATTGGGCTTTGCCTGTAACAATGCATTCCCCACCGCTTGCATCAAATGCGTTTTACCCAAACCTGTTGGGCCATACAAAAATAGAGGATTGTGTTGTGAAGCGCCTAGTTGGGTTAAAACCTTACGACATGTTTCTGCCGCCATCTGGTTAGAACGCCCCTCAACAAATAAAGAAAATGTGAACAGCGGATTTAACTGGCGTTTTTTACTTGATTTTGAAGCAGCTGAATGATTGGCTTCTATTTCTTTTTTTGCGACAACCACTTGATCGAATGGAATGGTGGGCACACTTTCCAAAGCAGCTGTTGTTGTTGCAGGTTGCTCACCAGCTTTCAGAATGGCACCAGGTCGTGAATCAACCATAATATCAACCTGACGCACTCGGCCTTCAGACAGTTGTTCTGCCAAAATAGAAATCAGCTCTAAATGGTGCTCTTGAATATATCGTGTCCAATAAGGATTAGGCGCATACAAACGCAATACACCATCATGCTCTTCTGCAACCAATGGACGAATCCACATCGCAAAGACATTATCAGATAACTCTTGTCTCAAACGAGTTAAGCATTCTGTCCAAAGCATGTAAAACCCCTACATTTATTTAAATTCAAAAACACCCTTGGTCTAACAAGGGGTCGCCATTCTACCCAACTTATCCACACCTGTCATAACAAATTTGCACCCAATCGAACAAAAAACAGCTTTTTAGATTATTTTTAAATTCAAAAGGTGGTGTGGATAAAATATTTTATTGCTTGTGGATAAAATAACACAGTAACTTATCCACAATCTATAAAAATTATAAAAACATAGATATTCACAACCTAACAAGATGTTTTTAAATATCTTTGAAGACATTTCCACATAAAAAAGCCTCCCTAATAATAATAAATTTAAATTTTAAAATTTGAATTTATTTAATAGGGCTTGCTTTAGGTGTGGATAGATTACAGTTTTTTGAATTTAAATTCATTTTTTCAGTGCAGCAACATTTCTATTTGTTTTATCTTAAAAGATGTGAGCAAAGTTGAAGATAACTTGTTTATAACTTAAAGTCTATAATTAAATCATGATGATGTCTTGTGTATAAGTAGAAACTTCTTTTATTTTATACAATCTTTACTTTTATAAAGTCTCAGAAAGAAATGTAACTAAAGTCGCTAATTTCAGTTTGAGCATTGACACTACCTCTAATGCGCAATAAAATCGCGAACCTTTATAGATAGATCAAATTTTGGGAGTTTCGGTATGAAGCGTACATTTCAACCATCAGAATTAAAGCGTAAACGCGTTCATGGTTTCCGTGCTCGTATGGCAACTAAAGCTGGTCGTCAAGTTTTAGCTCGTCGTCGTGCAAAAGGTCGTCATAGTTTAACTGTTTAATACAGTTAATCTTGACTACGCTTTGGGTGTTATGACTCTTTATCGTTTCAGCACAGATGTTCGTATACGCTGTGCTGTAGATTATAAGAGCGTATTTGATGGTGCGCTATTTAAGGTGCATCAGCCCCATTTCCTTTTTTTAGCAAAACCTACTAAACAACTGAAAAGTCGTTTAGGTATTGTTGTTGCTAAGAAAAAAGTGCGTAAAGCACATGAACGGAATCGAATAAAACGAATTACTCGCGAGAGTTTTCGCCTTAATCAGCAAAATATTGGTTTGCTTGATATTGTGGTTATGCCCAAAATAGGTATAGAACACATATCGAATGCTGAATTGCATCAGCAATTAAGTTTTGCTTGGCAAAAATTGCATCGTCAGGCACAGCAACGACATAAAAGTTCCCATATTTCCTCCGCTAAAAAGTAGAGATCTCCAATGGCTCGTTTCTTTCATTGGTTGATTCGACTTTATCAGATTGTGATTAGTCCATTAATTGGACCACGTTGTCGTTATATTCCTACTTGCTCTCAATATGCTTTGGAAGCACTGCGAATTCATGGAACAATCCGTGGTTTGGTGTTAACTTCTCGTCGTATTTGTCGTTGTCATCCCTGGGCTGGATTTGGATATGATCCTGTTCCATCTAAAGCAATTCGTTTTATTTCATTTCAGCAAATCAATTCTCAAACGTCTCACATTGCTGTACCCTTTCGTGAGCGTTTCCTGAACCAAAATCAATCTCACCACTTGGGGTCATAGCTATGCAACGATGGGCCAGATTTGCGATACTCGGTGCCATGTTGGTCACCGCTTATTTGCTGATTCTCGCTTGGCAAAAAGATTATGGTCATGCTAATACAGCTCATCAGCCACAAGCTGCCGCTGTTTCTCATGATGTATCTACCGATTTGCCAAATAGCCAGAATACCGCATCTACGGATGTGCCACAGGCGAATTCAGTATCAACTCAAGCAAGCAATACATCTGCAACCGCCAATCAAAAATTAATTACGGTGCAAACCGATTTGTACCGTCTTTGGATCACGCCTAAGGGTGGCGATATTGTTCGTCTGGAATTACTGAATCATGATGAAAGTAAAGACAGCAATCAACCGTTTATCATGCTTGAAAGTGATAGCAAACGAACTTATGTCGCTCAATCTGGTTTAATCGGTTTGAATGGACCTGATAGTAATGCGAATGGTCGCCCTGAGTTTGAAGTTGAAAAAAACAGTTATCGTTTAACTGACGCAAAAGATGGTAAAGTTTTAACTGTTCCGATGGTGTATAAAACAGCCAATGGTGTTGAGATTGTTAAAACTTTTACCTTTAAGCAAGGTGCATACCCAATTGGTGTTGACTATAAAGTCGTTAACCGAAGCCAACAAAACTGGCAAGGTCAGTTCTTTGGGCAAATTAAACGCGATAACTCAGTTGATCCAGGTAAAACCAGTCAGGGTATTTTCCAGCTTGGTACTTATTTAGGTGGTGCTTGGGGCACACCAGATCAACATTACAATAAATTGAAATTTTCTAATTTCAATGATGAAAAATTGAATGTTCAAGCCAAAGAAGGCTGGGTTGCTGTTGTACAACATTACTTTGTCAGTGCTTGGATTCCTGGAACATTAAAACTGACTCAAGCCAATGGTCAGCCTTATACAGCGACCTTACAGTCACGTAAGGCCGGCGAGGAAATGAATATTATTGGTTTTACTTCTCCTGCAATTAATGTTCCTGCTGGAACAGCAATGGAAGTAAACGCAACGTTCTATTCTGGTCCTAAAATTCAATCTGAATTGAAAGATTTGGCTGCTGGTTTAAATCAAACTGTCGATTATGGTTGGTTATGGCCAATCGCTAAATTATTGTTCCTTGGTTTGGAAACGTTCCATAAGTTTCTGGGTAACTGGGGTTGGTCAATTATTGTATTGACGATTGTCGTTAAACTGATTTTGTGGCCATTGTCTGCAAAAAGTTATCGTTCAATGGCAAAAATGCGTGTGATTGCACCTGAAATGCAACGTATGAAAGAAGAATTTGGTGAAGACCGTATGCGCTTCTCTCAAGAAATGATGGCATTGTATAAACGTGAAGGGGTTAACCCGCTTTCAGGTTGTTTGCCAATGTTTCTACAAATGCCGATTTTCCTTGCGTTGTATTGGGTGTTAATGGAAAGTGTGGAACTCCGCCATGCGCCTTGGTTAGCCTGGATTCAGGATTTATCAGCAATGGACCCTTGGTTTATTTTGCCGCTTATTATGGGGGCAACCATGTTTGGTCAGCAGATGTTAAATCCGCAACCAGCAGATCCAATGCAAGCGAAAGTGTTCCGTTTAATGCCAATTATCTTTACGGTATTTATGCTGTTCTTCCCTGCAGGTTTAGTCTTGTACTGGATTGTGAACAACAGTATTACGATCCTACAACAGTATTTTATTGCTCGTAGTGTTGAAAAACAGCGTGAAACCCGTGCTGATGTTTAAGTTAAGTACTTAACACGGCAGCAAAAGCTGAATAAATCCGCTTAAGATGGTAATCTTGGGCGGATTTTTTTATTGTATTCACTGACATGTTAATGATCTCTTTAGGTGAGCGTTATGTTTAAACAGACCACAATTGCGGCAATAGCAACACCTCCTGGACGTGGGGGGGTTGGGGTCATACGTTTATCGGGATCCAATGCCTATAGCATTGCTCAAGCATTGACTGGACGAGATTTACCCAAAGCACGAATGGCAGGATTTCGTCAGTTTTATGATGTTTCTGGTTCTGTAATGGATGAAGGCTTGGTGATTTGTTTTCCGAATCCACATTCATTTACAGGGGAAGATGTTGTTGAACTACAAGGGCATGGTGGACCAGTCATCCAAAATGCATTGCTTGCTCGCTTACTCGAATTGGGTGCCACTGCGGCAAAAGCGGGTGAGTTTTCCATGCGTGCTTTTGAAAATGGTAAAATGGATTTGGTACAAGCGGAAGCGATTGCCGATTTAATTGATGCCACATCGCAAGCAGCAGCACGTTCGGCTGTACGCTCACTGCAAGGTGCTTTTTCCAATAAAGTGAATCATGTTTTAGAAAAATTGATTCATTTACGCTTGCATGTAGAAGCCGCAATTGATTTTCCAGAAGAAGAAATTGACTTTTTGGCAGATGGAAAAATCTTGACCTTATTGGATGATGTGCGCACATCGGTGCAGGCGGTGCAACAATCTGCACGGCAGGGACAGTTGTTACGTGAAGGTTTACAAGTGGTGATCGCAGGTAAACCGAATGCAGGAAAATCCAGTTTATTAAATGCGCTTGCAGGGATTGAAAGAGCGATTGTGACGGATATCGCTGGAACAACACGAGATGTTTTGCATGAACGCATGACATTGAATGGTCTTCCGATCACACTGACGGATACTGCTGGACTGCGTGAAACAGGTGATGTGGTGGAAAAAGAAGGAATTCGACGCGCCATCAAGGAGATTGAACAAGCCGATTTATTATTATTGGTTTATGATTTAAGTCAGGGTGATGATCCGCTGCAATTGGCAGACACTTATTTTGCAGATCAGGTGGATGCAAAACGATTGATCTTGATCGCGAATAAAAGTGATTTAACTGGTCAACAGCCTGAGATTGGACAATATCAACAATTTCGCCATGTGGTTGTGTCAGCCAAAAAAGAACAAGGTGTTCAGGCGCTCATAGAGGCGATTACAGCGCATGCAGGATTTCAACCAGAAGAAGATACCTTTATTGCTAGAACGCGTCATTTAGACGCAATGAAACGCACTCAGCATTATCTTATCGAGGCACGTGAGCAACTTGTGGAATTTAATGCAGGTGAATTGGTTGCTGAGTCATTACGATTAGCACAAAATGCACTCTCAGAAATTACAGGTGAATTTAGCGCAGATGATTTGCTTGGAAAAATCTTTGGCTCATTCTGTATTGGAAAGTAATGAATAAAAAAAAGCCGATGTGGCTGCATCGGCTTTAAATTTTATGGTGATGAATTAGCGTTTATCTGCTGAAATCGTCCCTGGTCCTGTCACCGCCAATAATAAGAAAGCAGCGACAATACTGATATTTTTAAAGAAATGAATTTTAGTATTCAGGTCTTGCATCGCATCACCCGTTGTATTCCAGT
>JASGGM010000065.1:0-11089 GCA_047605045.1 Acinetobacter sp.
CATCGAATATAGATTTAAATAGTCTAGATCATATTGAAATTCTGACAGGTCCATTTTCATCGCTTTATGGGAATTCATCGGGCGGCGCGTTGTTGAGTACGACCAAAGAAGGGCAGGGCAAAGATTCAGCAACTTTAAGTTATGCAGGGGGAAGTCATAACCGCAGTAACAGTTCATTGGTGTTACAGGGGGGAGCAAAAAGTGACAATCAGCCCAGTTATGTGATTAGTTCATCTTATTTCGATACCGATGGCTATCGTGACCACAGTGGTGCAGAAAAAGTTTTAAACAATGCCAAATTAACGTGGAATTTGACCGATGGCAGTAAAATTAACTGGATCACCAATTATGTGAAGATCCATGCGGATGATCCGCAAGGCTTAACGCATTCGCAATGGTTAGCCAATCCAAAACAAGTCAATGATGCCAGTAATACTTACAACGTACGTAAAGATATTGAACAAACACAAACTGGTGTGACGTGGCTGAAACCGATCAATGACCATAATGAAATTTATGCAATGGCATATGTCGGTAATCGAAAAGTGACCCAGTATCAATCGATCCCTAAAACAGCACAAGCAAATATTAATCATGCTGGTGGTGTGATTGATTTTGAAAGGAATTATTATGGTGCAGATTTCCGCTGGACAGGTAAGGAGCTTTTACCCAATACTACTTTAAATATGGGAGTTGCCTTAGATGCCATGGATGAAGATCGTAAAGGTTATGAAAATTTTAATGCAGCAGGTGTTTATGGTGTCAAAGGCAATTTGCGTCGTGATGAAGATAATACCTTGTGGAATATCGACCCTTATGTACAGGCTTCATGGCAGTTCTTACCGACTTGGCGTTTAGATGCGGGTGTACGTTATAGTAATGTGCATTATAAATCGGAAGATCATTATCTAAGTAACGGCAATGATAGTGACAAGACTGAATATGATCGGGTTTTACCATCTGCTGCATTAAGTTGGCAAATTTTACCTGAATTACTAGCCTATGCGAGTTATAACAAAGGTTTTGAAACGCCAACCTTTACCGAAATGGCATACCGTACGGATGGTCAATCGGGTTTTAATTTCGATTTACGGCCATCTACCAGCGATAACTATGAATTTGGTTTGAAGTCCAACAATGCTTGGGGTAACTTCACACTTGCAGTATTCCAAAGTAAAACCAAAAATGACATTGTATCCGCTGGGTCATTGAATGGTCGTGCAACCTATCGAAATGCCGATCAGACTTTGCGTGAAGGTGTCGAGTTTTCATGGAATAAGAAGTTATGGAAAGACTTAATTGCTCAGGCAAGCTATAGTTATTTGGATGCAACTTTTGATAGCGATACGTCAGCAATTTACAGTTCAACAGGTGCTACAGTTGCCAAAGCGATCCAAAAAAATGCTTATATTCCGGGTATTGCCAAAAATCAGGCTTATGCACGTCTAGCATGGCAACCTGAACAAGGAATATATGGCGGGTTTGATATTCGTTATATGGATAAAATCTATGTGGATGATCAAAATATGGATTCAGCGCCAAGTTACACCATTAGTTCGGCAAATCTTGGTTATGCTTGGAATTTTAAAGATTGGTCACTTAAGAGCTATGTACGGGTAGATAATCTCTTTGATAAAAGTTATGTGGGTTCTGTTATTGTTAATGATAGTAACAGTCGTTACTTTGAGCCTGCAGATGGTCGTAACTGGAGTGCAGGATTAAGCATAACTAGACAATTCTAAGTTTATTAAATGATAAGGAAAAATGTTCATGCCAAAATTATTTGAAGAAATCAAATTTGGACAATTGCCTATTGAAAATAGAATAGTGATCGCCCCGATGTGTCAATATTCTGCGACAGAGGCAGGTGAAATCACCTATTGGCATGAACAACAATGGGCGAATTACGCATTGTCGGGTGCTGGGCTGTGCATTATTGAGGCGACAGCCGTTCAACCTGAAGGACGTATTAGCTATGCAGACTTGGGATTATGGAATGATCAACAACGTGATTTGTTAAAAGCTCAATTGGCGAAACTCAAACATATTTCGCCAATGCCTTTTGCAATTCAGTTGGCCCATGCAGGGCGAAAAGCATCATCCAACAAACCCTGGTTCGGCGGTGAACAAATTGCACCTGAACATGAACATGGTTGGCAAACCATTGCGCCGAGTGCCATTGCATTGACACCAGCGCATTCTGTGCCACAAGCTTTATCTATTCAGGCAATTGACCAACTTAAACAAGATTTTGTTGCAGCTGCGATCCGTGCCGTTGAGGCAGGATTCGATTTAATTGAAATTCATGCGGCACATGGTTACCTTTTACATCAATTTTTATCGCCGTTGAGCAATCAGCGAGAAGACCAATACGGTGGTTCACTAGAAAATAGAATACGTCTAACGCTAGAAATTGTTGAAGCGATTAAGCATGCTGTTCCAACACATTTCCCGATAGGGGTTCGTATTTCTGCAACTGATTGGATGGAAAATAGTCATGCGTTTAGCTGGGATTTGGCATCAAGTATTGTGCTATCTCAGCAGTTAGCGCAAGTGGGTGTTGCTTATATTCATGTATCAAGTGGTGGCTTAGATCCACAACAACAGATTATAATTGAACCCAATTACCAAGTGCCTTTTGCACAAGCTGTTAAAGAGAAAGTAAATGTGCCAGTGATTGCTGTTGGTTTAATTACCGAAGCATTGCAAGCAGAGAAAATTTTACAGCAGAATCAGGCAGATGCAATTGGTATTGCCCGCGCAGTTTTATATGACCCACGTTGGGCATGGCATGCAGCCGCAACTTTAGGTGCTGAAATCAAGATTGCACCGCAGTATTTGCGCTGTCAACCTCATGGGCTGAAAAGCCTATTCCAGCCATTTGATCACTAAGGCTTTTAGCGATTAATGAACGGACTCACGTTTTAGAGGCTATCAGTGATTGTCAATATCATTCTGCCAATCGTCATGATCATGTTCATGGGATATAGTAGTATTAAACTTAATCTCATTTCCAGTGAACACATTAGGGCACTTGCAACTTTTGTGATTAAAATTGCACTTCCAGCATATATTTTACATTCATTGGGAAATAAGCAATTAAGTGATATCTGGCAACCTGTTTATATGTTGGCTTATGGTGGTGGGTCAATATTAGTATTCTTTATTGCATTTCAGGTATTTAGAAGATTGTTTGGTCATCGGTTAACCCCAGCAGTTGTGATGTCAATGGGTGCTTCGATGTCTAATACGGGATTAATTGGGAGTGCGATCTTACCACTATTGATGGGTAGTCATGCGATTGTCTATCTGTCTTTAACGATTATTTTCGAAAGCCTTATTCTGGTTACAGTGGTTTTATTTCTGGCGGAAGCTGGCTTGCAAAGTCAAGCCAAACCTAAAGATTTAATGGTTAAGACATTCAAAAACTTATTGAAAAATCCCTTGGTTATTGCAATTGTTATGGCAATGATTTGTATGACGTTCGATATACGGCTCCCGCATATATTCGATCAAGCATTAGAGAATATTGGCAAATCAGCATCCCCCCTTGCTTTGTTTGTTATCGGTGGCAGTTTAGTCGGATTAGGTATCAAAGCATTAGATTTGCAAGTCGTACTCTTGGTTATTTCTAAAGTGGTGTTGATGCCATTCACTATTTTTATACTGTTTTATTTATTACCAAACGTCACAAAGCCCATGATGCAAGCAGGAACACTCATTGCAGCACTGCCAATGCCGACATTATTTGGCATATTGGGACAAATTTATGGTTTGGAAAAACATGCGTTAACGGCGCTTATGTTAAGCACCGTATTTGGATTTATCGGCATTGGATGCTTAATTGTGTTGTGGTGGTAACTCAATCACCATCTTTGAAGAAAGAACTAAGGATATAGAATGGCTCGACCTCGTTTTTTACCTGATAATTTTAGCTTAATGATCATTTTGATGGTTGTTTTGGCTTCTTTTTTCCCTATTTCAGGGCAGCCAGCGATTATTTTTGGTCATCTTACAGATTTTGCGATAGCACTATTATTTTTCCTGCATGGTGCAAAACTTTCTCGTGAAGCTGTTATTGAGGGACTCACTCATTGGCGACTACATCTATTTATTTTTGCATCAACATTTGTATTGTTTCCAATTTTAGGGCTTGCTTTAAAACCCATCATTGAGCCTCTCCTGAATCATCAGTTGTATTTGGGAATTTTATATTTGTGCTTATTACCATCAACGGTACAATCATCGATTGCATTTACCTCTATTGCAAAAGGGAATGTTCCTGCAGCATTATGCAGTGCATCAGCATCAAATTTATTGGGCATGTTTATTACGCCATTTTTGGTGAGTTTGTTCATTACCCAGTCAATGAATCATCATTCTGGAACATCAAGCAGTGCCGTTCTTAATATTGTGATGCTGTTGTTAGTCCCTTTCATTTTAGGACAAATTTGTCGAAGTAAAATTTTCCCAATCATTAAAAAACATAGTGCGCTGGTGAAAGTAGTCGATCAAGGTTCGATTCTGATGGTGGTGTATGCCGCATTTAGTGAAGCGGTAAGTGAAGGAATATGGCATCAGGTTTCAATTTCTACCTTATTCATACTTGCAGTAATTTGTGGTGTACTGTTGGCTGTGGTGATGTTGTTACTTCGTTTTACAAGTCAAAAATTAGGTTTTAATCGGGAAGATCAAATCGCTATTTTATTTTGTGGTTCGAAAAAAACCTTGGCAAGTGGTGTGCCCATGGCAAAAATTATTTTCGCTGGTCAACCGATAGGTCTCATTTTATTGCCGATTATGTTGTTTCATCAAATACAATTGATTGTATGTGGGATATTGGCAAGTCATTTTGCGAAACAGAAAGATTAAAAAAACTGTGATTTAAGCCAATCGTCAAGATTGGCTTAAACTGTTCATTTTAGGATAGATTACTTTGCAGTATCAAGGAGTTGATTAATATCAGTTGCACTACGGGCACCTGAAATACGATAACCATTCTTTAAAAAGAACGTTGGTGTACCATCAATTTTTAAGGTTTTCCCTAAACTTAGATTCTGCTGAATTGGTGTACGACAAGTACCATCTGATGTGGGCTGTTTGCGCTCAAGGACATAGTTCTCCCAAGCATTATATGCATCTTTAGAGCACCAGACCTGTTGTGCAATCTTTTCAGCATTGGGATGTAGGGCTGTTAATGGATATAAGAATAAGTAAATGGTGACATTATCGACCTGTTGCAGTTCTTTCTCCAAAGCTTGGCAATATGGACAGTCAGGATCACTAAATAAATAAATGACACGTTGACCATTGCCTTTGACATGTTTAATGGCCTGTTTTAAAGGAAGCGTTTTTACATCAATCTTTGTCAGTTCCTGCTGGCGCTGTGCCGTTAAGCTGACTTTATTCTGCATATCTAGTAAATTTCCAATGAAAAAATAACGTGCATCATCATTGGTATAGACGATTTGACCGTCCATATAAACTTCATAAATATCTTTAACTGGCGTGGTTTGTACTGAAGCCACGGAGATATCTGGGAAGTTTTTTTTCAAATTTTGTTGTACGGTTGCGATATTTGCTTGCGCAATTTGAGTCGATAAAATGCCAATGCTGAATGCAACAGTGTATTGTGATAAAGCTTTAATTAAGGTGTTCACTTATTTATTCCAAAAAACAAAACGGTTCAATGTTCTTGACATTATTTAGGTCGAGCAACATCACCATTAAGATGTGTGGGTAAATCTAAAAGGCGTAGTCCGAGTGGATCTAAGGACTCAGGTTTCGCTGTGACTAGGGCGACAAAACCATTATCTTGAGCAAGACTATTCACGACTTGAGCATCATTGCCTAGTTTAGTCCCAGCAGTCGGTGTAGCACCAGCACCACTAACTAAATGTAACCAATGTTTCGGTTTGGCTTTAAACCAAAGGCGAGCCACGATTTCTTGACCTAAGTAACAGCCTTTATCGAAATGTACACCATCACGTTGATGTAAGCGTAATTCCTGAGGCTGAAATTCATGAGCAGTTTGTGCCGTAATAAAGGCTTGGCCTTGTTCAATAGCAAGTTTTTTCCATGCAGTGATATCAGTGGCTTCGGTCGTAAAGATCGTTTGATCTTGTTGTATAACGGGAAATACTGGACCTTGTGCAATTAGCGTTATTTTAGAAAAAGCACCATATTTTCTAATATGCTTTGCAAATTCCTCGCTTTGATCGGCAGTCACGACAATTTCAAACTGATCCGAACTTATTTTTTTTAGCCATAACCCAAATTGAATCCGTCCTTTCAAGTCACATATAACTGTATAACGTGTTGAATCGATAATTTGCTTTTCAACATTTAAGGTGACTTGACCCTGTAAGAATTTTTGTGCATCAATGCCTTGTAGCTGATAATGTATAAAAGCTAAGTCACTCATATTTTTCTCAACAAAAGATGTCATTGTGCTTATTGTGGCGTATTTTCATAAAAAAGAAAGTAAAAACAAATCTGAATGTGGTTACAAAACATACATCATTGTTTGGCAAAAATCCTTTTATATTAGAATTGCTCAATGATGAGTAATTGAAAATTTACAACGATTCGAGAGGTAATTATGGCTGGTTGGTATGAAATTTCTCAAGCGTCTGATGGACAGTATCGTTTTGTTTTAAAAGCGGGGAATGGGGAACCTATTTTGACAAGTGAGCTTTATAAAGCAAAAGCATCTGCCCATAATGGGATTGAATCTGTACAAAAGAATAGTCCTGATGATGCACGTTATGAACGTTTAGAAGCAAAAAATGGTAAGCCTTATTTCAATTTGAAGGCGGCAAATCATCAAGTTATTGGTACAAGTCAACTTTATTCTTCTGAACAATCGCGAGATAAAGGAATTGAATCTGTGAAAACCAATGGTATTACAGAAACAATAAAAGATCTCACTGTTGGATAAATAAAATTTCTATATATTAAGTACGCTAAGGCGTACTTTTTTATGGCTAAAATATTTCTAAATCTTGAATAAGGTCGATACGTGAGTCAGGTAAAAAAAATCTCGATAGTGATCTTCTCTGTCCTATTTTTATTTATAGCATGGTGGTTTGTATCGCCATATTGGATGCTATATCAATTAAAACAAGCTTATGAAGAGCATCGATCTGATCAGATTGCACAATATATTGACTATGACGCTGTCAAAAGTAGTCTTCAACCACAGATTGTCGCAGCGTTATCTTCAAATGATATTTCAAAACATGATTCATGGTATCAACTCATTCGTGGACTCTTAAATTCACAAATTACCAATCAAGCTTTAAATCTAGTTGTCTCTCCTGAAACCATCATGTTACTCATGCAAGGCCAAAAGTTGACGGAATTGATGCCTAAATTTCAGCAATCTATTGCAAGGGAATCGGCTAAAAACGTTTTTGAAGCCAACACTCCTACTATATCGAGCAATGCATTGGTTAATGAGAAATCAAAATATCATGCGGCTTATCGAGACATAAATACATTTGTGTTATACGTATCTCGGTCTGATCACCAAAGTACGCAATTTATTTTTAATCGGCGTGGTTGGCAATGGAAGATGGTTGCGATTGATCTGGCATTAAACAAGCATTAATACCTTGTAGCATTTGCTAAAATGAAAGTGTTACATAAAAACAGCATCGGATGAAATATCGATGCTGTCATCATAAATTTACCCATGTATTTTAGTCATTAAAGAAGACTGCAAAATTCTCGACAGGTTCACGCGGAGTGATGAATGTATTCACGAGTGCATTTGGATCGGCATAGCCTAAGGCAACAGCACAAACCAGTTCTTCATCTTCGGCTGAACCTAATACATCTAATACGATGGGATGAAAATGATTCCACGCAGCCTGTGGGCATGTATCTAATCCACGTGCTTTTGCGGCAATCATGATATTTTGAATCATCATGGAAATATCCATTTTTGATCCAATACCCATCGCCTTATTGACAGTAAAAAAGAGCCCAACAGGTGCATCAAATAGCTTGAAATTACGCAGCTGTTGCGCGGCCATTTTTTCTTTTTCACCACGTTGAATATTTAATAAACCGTATAAGCTCCAGCCATTCTCACGGCGACGATCTATAAACGGTGAGATCCATGTTTCAGGGTAATATGGGAAAGTCTCTTTATATTTCTCTTTGAGTTCTGGATTTGTGTTTACTTCGATTTGTGCCTGACAAACTTTATCGCAAAGTTCATCTCGTTTTTTTCCTGATACAACATATACCTTCCAAGGTTGGGTATTGGTTCCAGAAGGTGCACGACTTGCAACTTGTAAAATATCTCGTACGACTTGTGGTTCAACCACTGTATCTAAAAAGGCACGTACTGAATGACGGCTGGTGATCGCTTCATCGACCAATTGTACTTGCTCCTGCTTCATTATTACTCCGTGTGGCTGAGACTTAAAGTGATATTCAATATATACGATCTACTATATTGCTGACCAGTATCTTCAAGGCATAAGTTTGAAGGAGAACCGCGTATGAAAAACAATAAAATTCTTATAAAACCAGTTATCCTTTAAAACAATAAAATATGATTTAAAAATATGACATGCATCCGTTATTCATTGACAAGGACACATTTAAACCTCTGCTAAAGCATAAAAAATTTGGATTAATCTAGTGAATCGGTATAATCGCTTCGTTTTGAGGCATTGCTATGATTATTGATCATAAATAGTGCATTTTTCAAATTATTAATTTTTTAAGATGTATTCAATTTTGACTGTATAAAATTGCTACTTCTTCAAATTTGTTGCTGATGTATCCAGACTTTTCCTGCAAGGCAGAGGCAATGTGCATATAAACTTTTTTATAAGGATCTTTAAGTGAGTCCAGAATTAAATGATCTTCTTATGTCATGGATTGATCGATTAAATGCTCCATTATGGGATTTTTTAATCATATTTCTGCTTTCTACTGGTGCAATTTATACGATTGTCACGCGTGGTGTACAAATTCGCCTATTCTTTGAAAGTTTTCGTGTGATGTATTCGAGTCGTCAAGTGGGTGATGATCAGCATGGGATTACTTCATTTCAGGCATTTGTAACAGGTCTGGCAAGTCGTGTTGGTGTCGGTAATATTGGCGGTGTTGCGATGGCAATTGCCATTGGTGGTCCAGGAGCGGTGTTTTGGATGTGGGTTACAGCCTTATTAGGCATGAGTTCAGCATTTGTTGAGTCGACTTTGGCACAGCTTTTTAAAATTCGTGATCACAACAATGCGCAATTTCGTGGAGGGCCTGCTTACTACATTATTAAAGGTGTAAAAAGTAAAAGTATGGCGTTCGCCTTTGCAATGGCGATGATTATCACTTATGGATTGGCATTTAATTCGGTACAAGCAAATGCCATTATTGGTTCAAGTTCACATGCATGGGGATGGGATAAGGCCAATATTGTTGTCCCTGTAGGGGGCGTTGAATTTACAATTTCATGGGTAGGACTGGTTCTGGTTGTACTTATTGCAATTGCTATTTTTGGTGGCATTAAACGAATTGCACATTTTGCCGAGATGTTTGTTCCATTAAAAGCAGGTTTATATCTTGCGACAGCCTTATGGATTTGTATTAGTAACTATGAATTAGTGCCACACGTATTTGGGTTAATCTTTGCCAAAGCCTTCCAGTTTGATGCTGCTGCGGGTGGTTTTTTTGGTACCATGTTTTCGATGGCAATGATGCAAGGCATTAAACGGGGTCTATTTGCCAATGAGGCAGGGATGGGGTCAGCACCGAATGCTGCGGCTGCTTCAGATGTAAAACACCCAGCCAATCAGGGACTGGTGCAAATGCTTGGTGTATTTGTAGATACCTTTATTATTTGTACCAGTACAGCCTTAATCATCCTTATCTCAGGTGTATATACGCATACAGGTGGGTTACAAGGCATAGAATTAACGCAATATGCTCTGGAAACACAAATTGGTCAGTATGGTGATGACTTCCTTGCCGTTTTGCTGTTCTTGTTCTGTTACTCTGCAATTTTAGGCAACTATGCTTATGCTGAAAGTAATATGCAATTTTTACACAATAGTAAAATGTCGATGATGCTATTCCGTATTGCGGTATTGGTTATGGTGTATTTCGGTGCAATTACCAGCGTACCTTTAGTATGGGCATTTGCCGATTTATCGATGGGCATTATGACGACGATCAATCTGGTTGCAATTCTACTTTTGATGCCATTCTTGCGAGTTTTGCTGAAAGATTATTTGGCTCAACGCAAACAAGGTATTAAAGAACCAGTATTTAAACTGAATGATCATCCTGAAATTAAAAACAAGTTTGATTCAGAAATTTGGTAAAAATTTCTTAAAAATCATAAAAAGCCTATGATTTATTCATGGGCTTTTTACATGGTACGTCGCTTGTTTGTTTGCTGAACAGATGGATGCGCAAATACTTGACCTAAGATAGATATCTATAGATAATGCACCCACAGTTTTTGGCTATGTAGCTCAGTTGGTTAGAGCACAGCACTCATAATGCTGGGGTCACAGGTTCAAGTCCAGTCATAGCCACCATTTTATAAACCATGCTCCCCAGCATGGTTTTTTTTATTGAAAATAATGCCCACAAAAAAACCCAAATGATCACATTTGGGTTCTTCAGTCATTTAATGTTTAAACACCAGGCTTCCAACCATTTACGATTGGGTAACGACGTTCACGACTAAAAGCTCTTGAACTAATGCGCGGGCCGATTGCACCTTGACGACGTTTATATTCATTGCGATCAACAAGACCGATAATCTTTTCGACGATCTCGGCTTTAAAACCACGAGCGATGATATCTTGTTGGCTTTGATCTTCTTCAATATATGCATAAAGAATTGCATCTAGGACATCATACGGTGGTAAAGAATCCTGATCTTTTTGATCTGGACGGAGTTCAGCAGAAGGTGGGCGTGTAATCACACGTTCTGGAATAACGGGTGTTTCGGCAATGCTATTTCGATATTTCGCCAGTTCAAAAACGATTGTTTTATAAACATCTTTCAATACAGCAAATCCACCGACCATATCACCATACAACGTACAATAACCAACGGCTA
>JASGGM010000066.1:0-10968 GCA_047605045.1 Acinetobacter sp.
CAATTTTTCTTAAAATCAATGCTGTTAAGATGTTTACGCCATATTTCAAGAACGCGGTTTTAATGCATACATCTATAGGGAACATTGAATGAAAAACAAAATTATTGCGGGACTATTATTGGGTTTAAGCACATCGTCACACGCTGCATCTTCTATTATTCATGTTACAGGCGGGCGCATCATTGGTACAGAGCACAATGGCATTACCGCTTTTAAAGGTATTCCCTATGCAGCCCCGCCCGTCGGGGAATTACGTTGGCAAGCGCCACATCCTGTAAAACCGTGGCGTGGTATTCTGCAAGCCACCAATTATGGGAATGATTGCCTACAGCAACCTTTCCCTGGCGATGCTGCACCTTTAGGTGTTGGTCTTAGCGAAGATTGTTTAACCATTAATGTTTGGAAACCAACCAAAGCCCAAGGCAAGTTACCTGTGATGGTCTGGATTTATGGCGGTGGTTTTGTAAATGGTGGATCATCTCCTGCTGTGTATGCTGGCGATCAGTTTGCAAAAAATGGCGTGGTATTCGTAAGTTTCAATTATCGCGTCGGACGGTTTGGATTTTTTGCCCACCCATCTTTAGCAAATCAGAAATTGCGCGGTAATTATGCACTTATGGATCAAATCGCGGCACTAAAATGGGTACAACAAAATATTCAAAAATTTAATGGTGACCCTCAAAATGTAACGCTATTTGGAGAATCTGCTGGCGGTTATTCGGTTAATAGCCTGCTATTGACCGATCTCACCACAGGATTATTTCAAAAAGCCATTATTCAATCGGGCTCAGGTCGTCATAACATGGTGCCCAACCAGACTTGGCAACAAGCAGAAAAAGCAGGGATTGCTTTTGCAAACAAACATCATATTCAAGGTACAGATGCGGACGCTTTAGCTGCTTTACGAAAAATTCCTGCCAATGAAGTTGTTGATGGTTTGAATATGGCAACCATGCGTACAGCAGATTATTCAGGACCGATGATTGATGGCCGAATCATTACCAATGAACCTTTGGTTTTATATCGTGAAGGGAAATTTCATAAGGTTCCGTTGATCATTGGTGCAAACGAAGCAGACTTAGGATTTGCACCTAAAGTTGAAACGGTGGAACAAGCCTTGTCCGTGTTTCCACCCAATTTACAGTCAAAAGCACGTCAGGCCTATAACAATCTGTCTGCACAGGCCGTTGCTCAAGCCATCGCAAGTGATGCATTTATGGTTGAACCAGCCCGCTATATGGCCAGAGTCTGGAGTCAGTATCAGGTACCTGTTTGGCAATATCGTTTTGGCTATGTCGCAACCAGTGTAGCTGAACAAATGCGTGCGGCAGCGCATGCCACAGAAATTCCTTATATTTTTAATACTTTAAAAGCACGTTATGGCAGTAACGTAACCATTAAAGATCAAGCTGTTGCCGACCAAATGCAGCAATATTGGGTTAACTTTGCACGGACAGGAAATCCTGACCATCCAACTTCATCTGCTCCCAAATGGTCTACATATTCAACGCCAAAGGATAATATTTTGATTGTTCCAACAACAGGCGCACACCATATTCAGGAACAAGCTGACCCATGGCGGGATCGTTTAGACGTGGTTGAAGGTTTAGTGAATTTGGAACAGTGATGTTTCAAATTCAATGTATCCTATATTGTTACAGGCCCAGCAGCAGAATGAAAATTATGCCTGCTTAACTGTATTTCCACTCAATTTAAAGGCGCTAAAAAGCAGTAAAACAATGATCAGTCCCCATGCCATCCCGTATCCCCACGTATCTACAAAAAATCCGAAAATTGGCGGTAAAGCACAGATTGCAATTAGATTAAGTGTCATGGCAAAACTGACTGTTGATGCTATTGCGGCCTTTGGTGCCATTTCGGCCACTTGTAATAACCAAATTGGATACCAACCAATGCCAAATAAACCAAGGAAAATAAAGAGTATGACAATCATCCATACAGGCGGATGAGCTGGGAGAAATAGAAAAGCACCGATGAAACAACTACAGGCAATCATTAACCAAACCAGAGAACGCATTCTTTGACCCGGCCAAAGTTTATCGCTTACCCCAGCCAGTGTAATTCGTCCAGCCATACCAACACCTTGCGCAATCGCAAAAAAGAAAGCAGCAGCAACCAGTGGAACGTCTAATTGTTTAGATAAAAACAATAATATATGCGTCGCAAATGTATGCTGGAATGCTGCCATGGTAATACCAGCGAACAATACGGCAAGACAAGAGGGCTGTTTTAACAGCAGTTTAACTAACTCAGTTATCGATATTTTTGCTTTTTGATTGCTCGTGAGCTGTCCAGCGTCCTCTCTATGGAAAATACCAAACAATATTCCGCCCACAATGCCTACCAGTCCTTGTACATATAGTGCAATTTTCCAGTTATAGACCACCGCAAGCCATGGTAGTGCAATCGCTGCCAGCGCTGTACCCAATGGAAGACCCGCTTGACGAACACCTGTTGCAACCCCTCGCAAATGAGGTGGAAACCATCGCATGATGGCCTGAGTTCCACCAGGTTGCACTGAGGCATACCATACGCCAATCATGATCAGGAAAAACATTAAGCTATAGTAGCTCGAACTCCATGTTGCCGCTGAGATAGCCGTCAGGCCCATTGCAATCATGGTAATCGTAACAACACCTCTTTCACCATAACGATCCATCGCAATGCCTAACAGCACCATTGACAGGATTTGTCCGCCATTCATTGCAGTAATGGTCAATCCTGCCTGAGCTTGAGTCAGATGAAACGCAGACTGAAAGAAAGGGACTAAGATATACACGCCTTGCGCAACAACAGATGCGAGTGTCTGAGCAGTCACCGCAACGCCTAATACAACCCATCGGTATGATTCAGGATATTGCTTACGGTCTTGTATGGCTATGCTATTGGGAGAGAGCGACATAATAATCTCCAAACTCTTGGTTGATTTCATTCACTGATTCACGTGCCAGCAAATGCTGTTGTATGCGCTACTGTCGTCAGTTGGTCAGATCAAGTCGTACCTAAACCTACGACCTAGACCTTACATCACCTTAACCTTCTAAAAATCACGTCTTTGGTTGGCAGTAATTCAAACTGGTTATTTATTTTCAGTCAGAACAGATTGAAAGAAAATGAACAGATTTTTCATTTTTAATAGAGCACAGTGCATTAAAAATTCATCTGTTCTTGATTAAAAAATTAAATCTGTTTCTACACTTGCAGAAAGTAATATTGCTGTGGTATTGCTTAGGAACACATTGATAACACTGTGAAAAGGAATGCTATGTCGGGCGAGCCTTTATATATTCAGTGGGCAAATTATTATTTAAAGCTTATTGAAAAAGGATCTATTCAATCTGGCGATCGAATGCCATCTATCCGTACGCTTGTCAGACAACATCATATCAGTGTGACCACTGCCCTTCGGGTGTATCGTCATTTAGAGGATTTGGGATGGCTACACAGCAAAACACGTTCAGGGTATTTTCTACAAACACCACCATCACATAGCATTACACTCATTGAAGAATCGGCGGGGATCGTCATTCCAGACCCTACCCAATATGTCGGAATTCACGAACGTGTATCCGCATTTATTGCCAAGACACATCAGCACCCAGTGAACGTAGACTTATCTGGTGCACATGCAGCACCATCACTTTATCTGGCAAAAGATATGAGGTTGAAAGGGAGTAAAGCATTACGTGATGAACCAGATGTATTGGTTAAGCCCCCAAGCTTTATAGGCAATACACATTTTAGAGAAGTCTTGGCACGACTCGCAATTTCATCGGGACTTGCAATTCATGCCGATGAAATACTCATTACTCAGGGTGGAACCCAAGCATTAAATCTTGCTTTAAGGGCTGTTACTCAGCCTGGCGATACTGTTGCCATTGAATCCCCAACATTTTATGGTTTACTGCAAATTTTGGAGAGTCTGGACTTACGTGCTGTTGAAATACCGACGCATCCACAAACTGGGCTTTCATTAGAAGCCTTCGAGCTTGCATCACAGGTGTATACAATTAAAGCTGTTGTTGTTATGCCACATCTTCAGAACCCGCTGGGCAGTATTATGCCAGAGATGAATAAGCGTAGATTGGCCTTCTTTTGTCAGGAACAAGGCATTGCCATTATAGAAGATGATACATATGGGTCTTTGATGGACGTTCAATCTCCCGTGAATGCAATAAAAGCATGGGATCATTCAGGTAATATTATTTACTGCGCATCACTCACAAAAACACTTGCGCCCGGTCTTTGCCTCGGTTGGCTGTGTGCTGGTCGTTGGCATGCACGAATACAAATGCTTAAATTTACCCAGACCAAAAGTAATGATGAATGGCCCCAAATAATTGCAGCAGAAGTGATGGGGGCTTCAAAATATCATCGCCACCTACAAAAACTAATGAGGAAAATTAAAAATCAGAAAAATAGAATGAAGTTGGCTGTTGTGACTTATTTCCCATTGGGTACGCGTTTAGCATCTTCAGATGATGGCATCACGTTATGGATAGAATTACCTGAAAAAATATCAGCAGATATGATTCTTGAAACTGCTTTGCAAGCTGGCATTTTATTCGCCCCAGGCTCCTTGTTTTCAAATTCGAATCGTTTTAACCATTTCCTACGGATCAACTGCGGCTATCCATATACACAGGACATTGATGACGCGCTTAAGCAACTCGGGAACATCATTAAAACAGCGTTGCAATCAAAACAAGTGTTCTTATCAGACCCTCTAAATTCGGGTCATCCACCGTCAGATTTGCTAAAGGATTGATAAGTTTTTATTTCTATTTTATTTCTATACAGAAAGCAGAATGTCTATTTCTGCTTTCTGCATGATGTTATTGAATACCAATTGAATTAAAAATCAAAAGTCGCGCTTAACATAAACGTACGCGGTTGGCTGACAGTCAAATAGCCATTGTCTTCATAACCGCCGACAGATGCCCAATAGTTCTTATCCAACACATTCTTGATTGCCAAATTAAATGTCGTCGGTACATTCCTCACATTTACTTTGTAAATTGCACCTAAATCTAAACGTGTCCAGTCTTTGACTTTCAGAGTATTGGCATTGTCTGCATAACTCGATCCTGTATACAAAACACGGCCACTCAAAGCAATATCGGGTTGAATGGGTAATTGCCATGTTGTCTCAAGATTTGCCTGAAATTTAGGCACGCCAATCACACGATTATTGTCATATGTACCACTGGCAGTGTCTTTTTGCTTCGCATCCAGCCAAGTGAAACCACCTAATATTTTCACGGAGTCAGACAATTGGCCATAGCTCGTCAACTCAACACCTTGATGCACATTTTTGCCATCCGCTGCATAGTAGCCCGCGCTATTGGTCATACCACGTTGCCGTTCAGTATTAAAATAATCCAAGCTTAAACCAAGACGATCATTCTCAAATTTAATACCTACTTCTTTTTGCTGCGACACATAAGGTTTAAGCATTGTTCCATAGTTCAAAGCTGTAGTCGGTGCTGTTCCACCTTGTGCCAGACCTTCAATATAATTGGCATAAACAGATAAGGTTGGGGTCAGCTTATAGCTTATGCCTAAAGAAGGTGATAAGCGACTTTTCGCATATTCATCCCCTTCTCTGGCTTGTGTGTCCCAAGCATAACTATCAATCATCATTTTTTGTAACCGTGCACCGAGCATAACGGTTAACTTATCATCAAGCGCTGTCATGTTATCGCCAAAAGCAAGGCTACGTAATCGGGTACGCGTTCTTAGTTTCGGATTGGACAAATCATAATTACGACCAGCAACATTGCCATTGAAGGCTGAACCTGACCAAGCTGGGGTTGAATAATAAATCGGTTGGTAAATATTGGAAGACAGGGTATTACTGTAATCCATAATATAGGCCATATCGTCATTTAACTGGAATGCCGACCCCGTTAAAGTCCAGTGATGTTGCAATGACCCTGTATTAAACTGACCTCGAATCCCCACTTCTCCTGTATGAACCATTTGCTTGCGGGTATATGCGGTACGATAGAACTTACTATCGCCTGTCGCGGCATTGCTTAAGGTGTAATTGGCAAAGCTGTTATTTTCAATACCATAACGAAAGCCATAAGCAGCAAATGCCGTCAGGCGGTCATCGATATCATATTCTGCACGGTACGTCCCAAAGTAGTCTTCTTCATTGGAATAAGTCCATGGTTGCGCATAATTTTTGGAACTGTCTGGTGCAGATGGCACAACACTTACGCCACTTAAGGTAACCGCTGGTCGTATCGCTGTAAGACGGTTATTACTATAACCAAAATCTCCTGAAAGACGCACACGATCTCCACGATAATCCAGACCAATCGCCGCAAGACCCAGCGTTGCCTTTTCTCCGTCTACCGCCGTGTCACCACCATGATATGCAGTATTGAAACGAATGCCGAAACGTTCACCTTCACCAAAACGTCTTGAAATATCATTTGCGATATAGGCACCGTTAAAATCGGTACCGACCGTTACACGGTTCAGCGGTTCACTGCCTGCACGTTTGGGCAATAAATTAACCGTTCCACCTAAACCACTACTGCCGGGCGTAGAGCCATTGAGAAAAGCGGATGCACCTTTTAATACTTCTACCCGTTCAAAAAGCTCTGATGGAATATACTGACGTGGCAAAACTGAATATAAGCCATTATATGCAGTGTCATCTGAATTCAGTAAAAAACCGCGGATAAAATACGTTTCTTGCCAATTGCCATACCCCTGTGCCACTCTGACACTTGGGTCACCTTGTAAAATATCGCCCACGCTTTTTGCTTGATGTTCCTGAATATAGCGATTGGTATAGCTGGTTAACTGAAATGGCGTAGAAAGGTTGTCCTGATTCCCGAAAAGACCTACACGCCCACCCTTTGCAACCTGACCACCTGCAAAAGACTCCGTTAAACCATCAGAAGATGCATCTGCACTGACATGAATGGTTTGCAACTGCGTAATGCCTGTAGCATTTACATTCGACGATGTTAGCTGAGGACGACTCGGTTCATCTTGTTGTTGTATGCTATAAATCGTGCCATCCGCACTTTTTACCAATTTTAATTGGCTTCCTGCCAAAGCACGATGAAAAGCTTCATCGACCGATAATTTCCCTTCGACCGCTAGCGCTGTTTTTCCTTTCAATAATTGAGGATCAGCACTTAAGCTCACCCCATTTTGCTTGGCAATCTGCGCCATGGTCTGTGCCAATGGTGCAGTGGTCAGATGGTATTCACGATCTGCATACGCATGTTGATACATGAAAAAAGAGATTGCTGCTGCAATCATATGGTGTCGAGTCTTTTTCATTGGTATTCCCAAATGTTTGTAAGTTCAGCGGCTGCTGTTTGGCTTCAACATCTATGTCACTCGAGAAAAGGAAAAACCCTCACTTTTGCAAAAAAATTTGAATTATTTTTTTGCATCAATATAAACAAATTGAGAGCCGATTCTGGTTACTTGAATAGGCTGGGTGGCTGCCAGTGTTTCTAAAATTTTATCGGTATCTTTTAAATAAAATACGCCATAAATTGGCAATTTCGCCACACGCTCACTCACATAGATATACCCCTGACGATAGGCACCTATTCGCGCAATAAGGTCACCCAAAGGCATCTCTTGCGTTTCTAAAATACCTGTTTGCCAACTTGAACGTATTACGGCAGATTCAGGCAGAGGCTGAATCTGGTTATGATCGATCTGAATCGCTTGTGTTTCTTTCACTGTTACACGTTGTTTATGATTATCGGCACGTACACGATGTTGTAACACCGCCAATTCACTATATTTTTCCGCTTGATGCACCATAAATTTTGTACCCAGCGCCTGCATGTCTGCATATTCAGTATGTACAATAAATGGGCGGTTTTTGTTTGCTGCAACATCGGCAATAATCGAACCTTGTAGCACATAGACATGACGCACATGCTGTGTGTAATCGACACGTATTGCCGTATAGGCATCCAGTGTTATGCGACTGCCATCTTCCAGAAAAATCGTTTTTTGTTCAGCAGTTTTGGTAAAATAATCCGCTTGCCAGAAAGACAAAGGACGACTCTGTTGCAACCAGACAATAACGGCCAACGAGCATAAAAATAACAGTGCTGAACCTTGCATAAATCGTTTATTTACTTTCGATTTCTTATTTTTCAATATTGTTTGAGTGACCAGTTGCACAGGGACATTGGTATCCAAACGCTGCTCATGGATGTGTTGAAAAGGCAGGTCCGTTGTTTGTTGTAATTGTTGCCATGCTTGTGCATTCAAAGCGTCGGCATTCAACCATGTATTAAAATCAAGATGATCTTGCGTGGTGGCCAAACCTGAATCCAGTTTCAGCATCCAGTCAATGGCTTGCACCATATGGCGACTCAGTTGATCTTCCTGAGAAGGATCGAGTCTGGTCATATCGGTTGCAATACATGACGATTTAACAAGCAATGAATCGTTGCCTGTTTGATATAACGTTCAATTGTTGCCAGAGAAAGCTGCATTTTTTCGGCAATTTGTAGGTGTGACAGGTATTCTAATTTTTTAAGCAGAAATGCATGTTTAACATGAATAGGTAAGCCATCCAGTAATACATCAATGGCAAATAAAGCATCTTGGATGTAACACAGCTGTTCAGCACAACATACCGACTCTAGTTGTAAGTCCTGAATACTTTGCAAGTAGGCTTGTTCTAAATCACGTCGACGCCAAAAATTAAATAGCTTGCGTTTTGCCAGCGTCACCAAAAAAGCGCGTTGTTCTTTGATATGCGGAATCGCCTCAGGTTTTTCAATTAAATTGAGAAACGTGTCCTGTACCAAATCGGCCGCGATATCTGATTGATTTTGCAATTTTCGGGTTAAGTAATCTCTCAACCATATTTGATGATCAATATAAAGCTGATTGATTTGTTTACTTGAATCCATAGGAGGAATTGAGGCGTATTATAAAATATGAATGATTATTGTTTATTCAAGCCTATATTACAAGTATTGGTTGAGCTTTTGTTAAAAAAGTGCCGAAGTCAGTTCATAAAGAACGTGCTTCGGCACAATGCATATTATTTTATATTTTATGAGTTGTGTAATTTAGCTAAACCACGAAGAAACCATGCGTTGCATCGGCTGTTAACTGATCGACCAAACCAAACTCCCAGTCCAGATAATCCTGCATGGCTTGTGCTGAATTATCTGTACCCTCATAAGGGCGTTTATAACGATCAATGCGAGGCGACAAATAAATGTGTTGATCGGTTTCCAGATTAAATTGTTTGGCCCATGCCCGATTCCCCCCTTCAAGTACATAGACAGTTTCTGAACTGAATGCTTGCAAGGTTGGAACGGCATACTGTGCCAATAAACTTGTGCCACAGGTCACTACAATTTTCTGATCGGTGGGGATTTTCTTGTCCTGCACTAATCGTTCGATGTCCGCCCGAAACGCCCATTGCGCGGTTGGAATATGTCCTTTTTGGTAATTGGCACTGGTGGTAAAATCCAGAATCGTAATGTTCTCATTACCTTCTAGCCACGTGTGCAATTGCGTAACATCAATTCGATTGTCCACATGAATGGGCGCAACAACGGGTGTCCATGCCCCCTTCTCTGTAAATGCCTGCTGAAAATCAGTCTCTAAAACCACGACGTCCCAATTCATTTGTGCAAGCCATGATGCAGTCATATAAGCACGTACCAGACGATCATCGACCAATACAATTCTCGCACCTCTTACACTGGCATAATGATCGGTTTCTTGTACCAGTTGACCACCCGCAATCCAACGACTATGAGGCAAATGGGCTTGACTATATTCAGCTTCAGCACGGACATCAAAAATATAGGTTGTCCGCTGTGGGTCTTGCTGAAATTGTTGCAGTTGTTCAAGTGCTATCGTTTGGACACCTGTTTTTTCAGCAAGTGATTTAGCATGCGCGAGCACTTCCGCATGATTGGTTCTCTCGGGAAAATCCAGATATTGCTGTTGTTGACCCAAAGCCAATGATTGCTGTGCCAGTGTCCAGCCGATTGTGCCGTTTCGCAAGGCATAGACATCATGACCAATCTTGGCATTAATCAACGACTGTGCCCCAATTAAACTGCGCGTCCGCCCAGCACAATTCACAATAATTTTAGTCTGATCATCTTTGACCATATTTTTAGCACGCAACGCCAATTCTGCGCCTGGTACACTTATTCCAGAGGGAATGCTCATGACCTGATATTCATCAAAACGACGTGCATCCAAAATAACAATATTTTCCTGATCATCTATCAGTTTTTGTACTTCTTGTGCCGATAATGAAGGCGTTCCTTTATGATGCTCGACGAATTCTCCAAAAGCTTTACTGGCTGAATTCACATCAATAAAAACTTCACCACCTGCATCTTTCCAGCCTTGTAAACCGCCTTCCAGTAAGGAAAGCTGTTGATACCCCAATGCTTGCAAACGCTGGTAGGCTTTTTCTGCCAAACCCTCACCATTGTCATACAAGACAATATCGGTGTTTAGGCGCGGTACACGGCTCAGAATTTCAATGTCTAATTTTGATAGCGATATATTCACTGCAAATAGTGGATGTCCCTGTGCAAAAGGATCTTCTTCTCGCACATCAATCAATGCAATTTCCTGCTTTGCAAGGAGTTTTTGCCGAATATCTTGATAGGTTTGGGTAGAAAAACGCATACGAAGGTCCTAATTAGAGTATCCAGAAATAAATGGTTTCGCCGTGCCATCCAAAGTGTATGTAAAACGTTGTACTTTACCAATGTCTGCACCATAAATATGAATACTGATCGATACCGCATCGGATAAGGCATTACTTACTTGATGAACATCACCGTGTTCAGGGGTGAAAAAGTCAATTTCTCCGACCTTTAAGTGGTCAGGATCGGCTACTTTTTCAAATTGTCCTTGCGCATTGCGTTGGTAACGCTGTGAAATTTCTTCACCTTGTAACAC
>JASGGM010000067.1:0-10962 GCA_047605045.1 Acinetobacter sp.
TTGATGATAAACCACGTGGCGAACGTCCAAGCTTTGGTGAAGATCGTCCGCGTCGTGAATTTAATTCAGACCGTCCGCGTCGTGAGTTTAATTCAGACCGTCCACGTCGTGAATTTAATGAAGACCGTCCGCGTCGTGAATTTAATTCAGATCGTCCGCGCCGTGATTTCAATGATAAACCTCGCTTTGAGGGGAATGATGATAACCGTGGTAATCGTGTAGATTATAAACCACGTACTTCTTTCCGTACTGGTGGCGAACGTGCTGAGCGTAGTTTCGGTGGTGAAGATCGTCCACGCCGCGAGTTTAAACCTGAGTTCAAATCAGACTTTAAATCAGATCGTCCACGTCGTGAACGTGAGACAGGTGATCGCCGTCGTAAATTTAGTGACTAATTTAATCGTTTAAATTGTTACTCGAAGCAGCCAATCTCCATGATTGGCTGTTTTTGTTTGGGTTAGGATGACAAAAATCTCCAACTTTTTTTGTTGCGAAAATGATAAGCTACGTCCCGTCAATCTTTAAGTCAGTTTTCTCGATATAATACGTATTGTTGCAATATTCGCTGTTCCGAAGGAATGTTGATCAATAACACGGGCTGCTAAAAGCGAGCAGGAAATGAGTCAATTATGAAAAGTACAACTTCCTCCTTAATTGAGGTGAAAAACCTCAGTTTTAAACGGGGAGATCGTGTGATTTACGATGATGTCAATCTTTGTATACGACGAGGTCAGATCACTGCCATTATGGGCCCATCGGGTACAGGTAAGACCACATTACTGCGTTTGATCGGTGGTCAATTGACACCAGATCAAGGTGCGATATTACTGGATGGTAAAGACCTTTCGACTATGACGCGTCACGAATTATTCGCTGCACGTGCCAGAATGGGAATGTTATTTCAAAGTGGTGCTTTATTTACCGATATGTCGGTATATGAAAATGTTGCCTTTCCACTCCGTGCTCATACGCAGTTACCTGAAAATTTAATTGCAGAATTGGTTGCATTGAAACTTGAGTCAGTGGGTTTGCGTGGCGCAGAAAAAATGATGCCATCGGAGCTTTCTGGTGGGATGAATCGTCGGGTTGCATTGGCTCGGGCAATTGCACTTGATCCTGAACTCATTATGTATGATGAACCGTTTGCTGGACAGGATCCGATTGTGATGGGCGTGTTGACGCGTTTAATCCGTTCTCTGCGTGAGGCTTTGGAATTGACCACAATTATTGTTTCGCATGATGTTGATGAGACAATGTCGATTGCAGATTACATATATATTGTGGCTGAAGGCAAAATTCAGGGTGAAGGAACGCCAGACCAGCTTCGAAATCATTCCTCGGCATTTGTTCAACAATTTTTAAATGGACAAGCTGAAGGCCCAGTCGATTTTCAATTTAGTCATCAAGCTTATTTAAGCCAAGAGGTTGGTTCATGAATGCGATTGCCTTACTCGGACGGCGTGTGATTGAGCGCGTCCGAGGAATTGGTGTGGCAACGGTCATGTTGTTACAGATTCTATTTTCATTACCATCATTCCTCGGCATACGTTTATTTATTTATCAAATGTATCGTGTTGGTGTGATGTCTTTGTTGATTATTGCAGTTTCAGGATTATTTATTGGCTTGGTGTTGGGCTTACAAGGCTATAGCATTCTGGTAAATGTTGGCAGTGAGTCAATGCTGGGTACGATGGTGGCATTGACACTTTTGCGTGAACTGGCACCTGTTGTGGCTGCACTTTTATTTGCAGGACGAGCAGGTTCAGCACTGACTGCTGAAATTGGTCTGATGAAGGCTACTGAGCAACTTTCTAGTATGGAAATGATCGGTGTTGACCCTTTAAAACGTATTGTTTCACCACGACTGTGGGCCGGTATTATCAGTTTGCCAATGCTCACTGTAATTTTTGCTGCGATTGGTATTTTTGGTGGCAAGCTTGTTGGCGTGGATTTTCTGGGTGTAGATGAAGGTTCATTCTGGAGTGGTATGCAAGCCTCTGTCCAATTTGGTCATGATGTATTAAATGGCATCATTAAAAGTATTGTGTTTGCCATTCTTTGTACATGGATTGCAGTCTATCAGGGGTATTTTTGTGATGCGACGTCGGAAGGGATTGCCACAGCGACGACCCGTACAGTGGTGTATTCATCTTTATGCGTTTTAGGTTTTGATTTTGTGTTGACTGCGGTCATGTTTGGAGGAGTGTAATGAAGTCACGTGCGAGTGAACTGACCGTTGGTGTGTTTGTCATTATCTTCGGTTTAGCATTGTTCTTTTTAGCAATGAAAGTAAGTGGTTTAACTGGAAATAATTTAGGTGACAGTTATCAAATGACAGCAACATTCGATAATGTGAATGGTTTGAAAACACGTGCCAAAGTCACCATGAGTGGTGTGACCATTGGACGGGTGGAGTCAATTACACTGGATCCTATTACCCGATTGGCGAAAGTGACTTTCGATTTAGATGGTAAATTAACATCGTTTGATGCGGAACAAACCAAAACTGTTCAGAAAAATGCGTTAGAAGAATTACGTTATAGCGATGCTTATCAACAGGCAGATGCGACAAAACAAAAAGCAATGGAACAACAACTTTTGGCTAACATGAAGTCCATTACAAGTATCGATGAAGATGCTTATATTATGGTAGCAACCAATGGTTTGTTAGGTGAAAAGTATTTAAAGATTGTTCCTGGTGGCGGTTTGAATTATCTCAAACGTGGTGCTGCGATTAATAACACACAAGGAACCATGGATTTAGAAGATTTAATTGGTAAGTTCGTGACGGGTATGTCTGGTAAATCTTCAAGTTCTACTGAAAGTGCTGATCTTCCAGCGGCATCAGAGTCTCATCAGAGCACCGATGCACAAACCTCTTTTGTTGAATAAGAATTTTAGGAGTTGAAAACATGAAGACTTTGTTGAAACAAACATTTACAGCCAGTATTCTTTCGACGATGTTCGTTGGTACTGCAATGGCAGCACCAGCAGAAGCCCCGCCTGCATTTGTAAAACGTATTGCGGATAACTTGATTAGCCATCTGAAAGCAGATCGCAATAAATTGCAAAATAATCCTGCTGCGGTGAATGCGATTGTGCAGAAAGATTTGGAACCTAATGTTGATTCTGCTGCATTTACACGTATTGTAATGGGAACTTATGCTTCTGCAGGGAATAGTACAGCCCAGCAACGTGCTGCTTTTGAACGTAATTTGCGTCAAAGTTTAGTACAGAATTATGGTTCTGCTTTGGCGAAATATAGCAATCAAACCTATAGCCTGCGTCCGTATAAACCGAGTGCAAGTGCGTATCCTGTAGTCACAATTGATTTTATTAACCAAGGTCAAAAAACGCCTGTATCATTCCAATTATCTGATGGTGGTAGTCAGTGGAAAATCCGTAACATCAATGTTGCAGGGATTGATCTAGGGCTACAATTCCGTAATCAGTTTGCTTCTACTGTGAAACGTAATGGTGGTGATCTGGATAAAGCAATTGCGACTTTTAAGCCAGATGCAGATACAGCAGTTAAAAAATAATTAAGACATTGAAGGTATCAGGTGATTGAATTTAAGCAGCAACACATTGTCCTGAAGGGTCATATCGACTTTGCAAATGCAGAGCAGGTATATCTACAAGGTTTACAGTTTATTAAGAGTCAGCAGCAGTTCCCTGTAGTGGTGGATTTGTCACAATTATCGCAAGGGAATACCATGTTATTGGCCATTTTAGTGCAATGGTTACGACAGATGCCAGAGCCTCAAAATTTATTGTTTAAAGCTGTGCCTGAGAAAATGTTGAAGATTATTCAAGCGTGTCATTTGGAACATGATTTGCAAATGGTCGCCTGATTATTCGTTTTATAGAAAGCATTGAAAGGATGCTGTGGATTGTTGAAAAAGGGTTTCTATAAAGAAGCCCTTTTTCAATAGCAATTTAGATCCATTTTTTCCAGCGGAAATAAACCAATGGACCAATAAAGAAGCCAATAATAATAATGAGGACAATATAAAAACTGGTCGTACCGTGTGCAAAAGGTAAAACATCTGTATTCATGCCATAAATGCTGGCAATCAGCATGGGAGGCGCAAGCATACTTGGAAGGATGGAGAATCGACGGATGGTATCGTTTTGTTCAGTGTTAATGAAACCTGAAGTCGTGTCTAGTAGGAATCGTACTTTTTGAAAGAGGAACGCATCATGTTCCACCAAAGAACGAACATCTTCACTTAATTCTCGAATGTCAGCATCATAGATATGACTGCCGAGTGCACGTGGACGAGAGAGGAATGTCAAAACGCGACGTAAATCAATCAAACACAATTGTGCTTTTCCAAGCATATCCTCTTGTTGTGCAAGGCGTGTAATCATGTCATCCAAGTCGAGAATTTGTTCGCGGTGATGGTTATTCAGGACTTCGGTCGAGTATTTTTCCAAGTCCTTGTGGATATCTTCCAAGATATCCGCAAGTTCGTCCAGTTTGGCTTCTAATAAGCCTAACAACACCCAAATTGGGTCACTATAGTCGATGTCATAATCGTTGCGTCTTGCTCTGGAGCGAAATGCACGGAATGCAACCAGCTTTTCGCCACGCAAGGTAATAAGCCGTTCTTTGGTCAGAATGAACGCAACAGTCTGTACCATTGATAGCATATTTAGGCCATCATCATCATTTTCTAACTGATAGTTTTTATTCTTCGTTAAAAAATAAGTGCTAATGTGTAAAATGCCATCATCATCACGGTAGAATCGAGCTGAAGATGAAATGTCTTCGAGCGATTTGAGCGTAGGTAGATTTTGCTCATAGGCATCGACTACCCATTGCTGTTCTTCTTGTGAAGGTGCAATGAGATCAATCCACACCAATTCTGGGTGTAAATCGAAGCCGCCATTGATGGTTGCATCTTCCAGACTACCACGCTCTGTGGCGTAAAAAGCTTCAAGCATCGGTGTCTTTCTCCCAGTTGCAGGATAGAGGGTAAAATGATGCGTGTATTTTAGACATGGATTTGATGAAAAACACGGGTCACTTTGTTATTTTGCAAAAAAAATTTGATTTAGTTTATTTTTAATACATGACAGTAACATCACAGGTTGATTTTTATGGAAGCAATTGCAATCTTTTGTGGATCGAAAGCAGGTAATACCCCAAATTTTGTGCAAACAGCACAACAGGTGGGCGAGACATTGGCACGGCAAAGAAAAACATTGGTGTATGGCGGAGGGCGTTCTGGTCTGATGGGAACAGTTGCTGACAGTGCATTGCAAGCGGGGGGACACGTAATTGGTGTGATTCCAACCGCGTTGGTGGATAAAGAGTTGGCACATCCTCATTTGACACAATTGCACGTGGTTCAAAATATGCATGAACGTAAAACGAAGATGTCGGAACTCGCAGAAGGTTTTATTGCTTTACCTGGTGGTGCGGGGACTTTGGAAGAGATTTTTGAGCAATGGACATGGGCACAATTGGGAATACATGCCAAGCCATGTGGTTTCTTGAATGTTGATGGTTTTTATGACCCTTTATTGGCGATGATCGAAAAAACGGTAGACAATGGCTTTACTCAATCTCGCTTTGCAGACAGTTTGTTGGTTGATGATAATATTGAACGTCTCATACAGAAATTTGAGCAATATCAAGCGCCTGAGCCAAAATGGCAAAGCCATGAGATCACCCCTTAAGTGGCGCATATGGTTTTGTAAAATTTAAGCTGATGCCAAACAGACAGCATAGACTTTGCTACAACCAATTCCATGTAATGTTTGACTGAGAGCCCGAATTGAACTGCCTGTTGTAACCACATCATCAACAATCAACACGCGTCGGTAACGGATTTGGAGCTGAGCGTGTTGTGAAAATTGTTGTTGAATATTGGCAAGCCGTTCATGACGCGTCAGGCCTTTTTGATGCTGCTCATTATGGCGGATAATGGGACTCCATAACGGAACCTGTAAATGTTTTGATAATGGCCTTGCCAGTAACATGGCTTGATTAAAGCCGCGTTCGGCAAGGCGCTGTGAAGAAATTGGCATGGGAACAATGGCTTGTACTCGTGGCAGTTTCAGTTGTAACAGTATTTCACTTAACAACGTTGTATAGTGAAGTTGTTGTTCATATTTGAATTGTTGAATGACCCGATTCAGGGGGTACTGATAGGTACAGGCAACTTGAATTGTCGTATTTTGTCGAATAATATTTTGATGAAACCAAGGTAAGTTGTCCCAACAATCCTGACATAACCCATGTTTCGCAATTGCTTTGTCAATATTGCATAATCGACAAGGCAACAGTAACCTTAAAAAATTAAACATAGGCATAACGTGGTGCTTCGGGTAACCATCTTGCCAGTAACGGTTGTACGAATTGAGGATATTGCTGCAAAATTTGTTGAGCGACATGATGGGCTTGTTGTAAAAGATGTTCATCCCGTTCTAAGCGAGCGACACGAAAACCCATATCTCCTGTTTGTTTCGTTCCTAATAATTCGCCTGGCCCTCGTATTTCTAAGTCTTTTTCCGCAATGACAAAGCCATCATTACTTTCTCTTAATATAGATAAACGTTCATGACCATTTTGAGACAATGGCGTTTTATAGAGCAATACACAAAAACTAGATAGTGCGCCTCGTCCGACCCGTCCGCGTAATTGATGTAATTGTGATAAACCCAGTCGTTCAGCATTCTCAATGACCATGATGGTTGCATTCGGGACATCGACACCGACTTCTATCACGGTTGTGGCAATGAGTAACTGGCGATGATTATCCTTAAATTGTTGCATGATGGTTTGTTTTTCATCGGATTTCATTTTGCCGTGCACTAAGCCAATATTCAGTTGTGGAAAGCGATCTTTAAACTCCTGATAGGTGGCTTCGGCCGCTTGAGCATCCAAAGTTTCGGACTGTTCGACCAATGTGCAGACCCAATAGGCTTGTTTGCCTTCAGTACAATTGTTTGCAATACGCTGTAAGACCTCTTCTCGTCGATCCATTGGAATTGTCACTGTCTGGATTGGGGTGCGTCCAGGTGGAAGTTCATCAATAATAGATGTGTCTAAATCACCATAAGCACTCATGGCCAAAGTGCGTGGAATAGGCGTGGCTGTCATGACCAATTGGTGAGGTGTGGTGTTCTCAGGACCTTTGTTACGTAGACTTAGTCGTTGATCTACGCCAAACCGATGTTGTTCATCAATGATCACCAAGCCGAGTTTTTGAAATTGCACATTGTCCTGAAATAAGGCATGTGTTCCGATGACCAACTGTGCTGTGCCATTTGCGATGTTGTATTCGGTGTTGGTGCGGGTTTTACCCTTGAGTTTACCTGAAAGCCATGCAACCTCAATGCCTAAAGGTTCAAACCATTTTTTGAAATTGAGATAATGCTGTTCGGCTAAAATTTCAGTTGGGGCCATTAAGGCAACTTGCCAACCTGCCTCTAAAGCATGGCATGCGGCAACCCCTGCCACAACAGTTTTTCCTGCACCGACATCGCCTTGTACAAGACGTAACATGGGTTTGGACTGCTTAAGATCGTGCAAAATTTCTTTTGAAACCCGTTTCTGAGCATTGGTCATTTCAAAAGGCAATTGCGCCAACAGCTGTTTTAACAGAACGGTACTGGTTGTAAAAACAGGAGATTTAATTTGTTGAATATAGGCACGTCGCGTGAGTAAGCTAAGTTGATGAGCAACCAATTCTTCAAAAATAAGCCGCTGTTGTGCAGGATGGGTTGCTTGTGCCAGTTGTTGCATATTGGCGGAATTAGGAGGCTCATGAATATAATGCAAAGCCTCTTTGAGTACATACCCATTGGTAAATTGCATAGGAATCAACTCAGCCAGATCATCGCTATGTTGATAAAGCGCTTGTTTGACATACTCTCGCAATTTTGGTTGTGTCAATCCTTCAGTACTGGGATAAATCGCTGTCAATTGGGTTTTAGGAAGACTACTTTGTGATGAAACACTCTGAATTTCAGGATGATAGAGTTCCAGACCCCGTGCACCAACACGGACTTCACCAAAAATTCGCACGCGCTGTCCAACGGCGAGGCGTTCGGTCAGATTTTTATAAATATGATAAAAGCGTAACGTGACTTTGCCATAGTCATCTTGTAAGGTGACAGCCAAAGATTTGCGTTTTCCTGGTGGAAATTCAACGGATTGCACTATACCTTCAAGTAAATAACTACGTCCCACCACCAATTGGTTCATGGGCACAATCGTGCTACGATCTTCATAATCACGAGGAAGATGGAACAATAAATCTTCCGTATTAAAGATATGTAGTTTTTCCAGTAAGGTGGTCGTGGCTTGACCGATACCTTTTAATTTCTGAATTGATGCCATGCTGTTCCAGTCGGGTGAGCGAATGAATATACTGTTTATCGGTTATGGTAAAACATCTCAACATGTTGCAAAACAACTATTTGCACATGGTCACCACATTTATACCATTAGCCGCAGTGCAAAAACAGACGCTTTTGCGCATCATGAGATTCAGGATGTACATCAGCTTCATCTTTGTCATCTTCCCAATATCGATTGGGTTTATGTATTGTTAAGCCCCGATACGAGTACAGTCGCTGCCTATCAAGATACATTTGTAGATGCGGTTAGACCTATAATTTCAGCATTACAACAGCATAATTTAAAAAGGGTTGTCGTTGTTTCATCGACTCGAGTGTATGGCGAAAGTGAGGGGCAGTGGATTGATGATGATACGGTGATTACACCTGTCGATGAACAAGGCATGTGTTTACGACAGATGGAACAGTTGTGGTTGCAGGCTTATCCTGAGCAGGTCACCATTATTCGTCCAAGTGGTATATATGGCCGAAGTGTTCAACGGATGAAGCGTTTGGCTGAAACGACGACATCCTATAATTCTATACATTGGTCGAATCGTATACATCTCGATGATTTGGTGGGGTTTCTGGTCTTTTTAACAACGCTCAAGCCTCAGAAAATTGCGACAGCCTATATTGTCAGTAATTCCCAGCCAGTTGCTTTACATCAGGTTTTACAATGGTTTCAGCAGCAGCTACATCTCCCGTCATTAATATTGCAAAGTGAACGATATACGGGGAAACGCATTTTTGCCAAACGTTTACAGGACAGTGGCTTTCAATTACAACATCCTGATTGTTTTCAAGATTATCTACAACTCTTGCAGAATAAATAGTGTGGTCGATCGTATAATACAAAGAAAGCCACATAGCAGTGACTTTCTTTGAAAACGAAACAAGGTCGAGGTTATTTTTTCTTACGTTTGATTCGACGTTTCGCATTTTGTTCAGCAACGGCTTCTAAGGCTTGTTGCAATTCTTCATCGCTAAATTTCGTGATTTGGCTGAGCATTTGTAAAGTTGCATCGTCCAACACCAGATTGGCGTTCTGAGTCACTTGACTAAATTTCTCATCGTACTGCAAGAAACCTTGTTCGTTGGTCTGAATATAATTCTGTTGGGTTAATACTTTCAGAAAACCTTGGAATAGCGATTTATCAAAGAATTCTGGTGAATTGTATTCATATAAAGCCGATAGACGTTGGCCCAATAAATGACTTAAGTCTTCGACTTGTTTTGCTGAAATATTGCCTGAGCCACGTTGTGTAATCAGTGCCAGAGTCATGAAATAACGTTCAATACTTTGCTTAACAGGTGCAGCCAATAATACAAGTTGTTGGTGTAATTCTGAATTTGGTGTTGGGCTGATCAAATCGCCGTGTTCATCTTGGCCAATTAATTCTGCTTTGATTAATGCATCGACATATTGTTGAATAGGCGTATCCAGTTCAGCAACATCCCATTTCATGAACAGTTCGGCTTTTAAGAATGGGTATAGTGTCGAAATCACATTACTTAAATCTGTACGACTCAACTTGGCATTACGTTCAAGTAATGATGCAATTAATGACGGTAATACAAAGGCATGTGCAATATTATTACGGAAATAAGTGAGTAAGACAGCTTGATTTTCTTCAATGGTAATAATATCGCCAAGCGCATGTTGTACACGTTTGATGAGTTTTAGTTTAAGGCCATAGCTAATAATTTCCTTACCCGATAATGCGGTAATTTCTGAACGTGTATCGTAAGGAAGATCAGTGGCTAGATTACGATAACAATCTAATTGTTTAACAAATAGCGACTCATCAAGCGTATGTTTTTCAGTGGCTAACAAAATTAAAGAGAGCAATGAAACAGGATTAATGACCGCAGCATTGTTAATTTTTTCTAAAATTTGGTTGGCTGAACTACTAATTGCCTCTGAAACTGCAGGGGGGATAGGATCATCATTTTTTGCAATACGGATATCGGCAACATCATGTGCTTTTAAAATATCATCCAAGAATACAGGCTCACCAAAGTTTAGATGAACTTTGCCAAAAATTCGTTCGATTTTACGTAAGGTCTTAAGAATCCCAACTAAAGATTCAGTTTCTTTAGGCTTACCTTGCATTTCACCAATATAAGTTGAGCCCTCCATCAAACGCTCATAACCAATATAAGTTGGAATAAAGACAATTGGTTTGTTGGTTTTACTTCGTAAATGGCTATGCACAGTCATGGCCAGCATGCCTGTTTTAGGCGGTAATAATCGACCAGTACGAGAACGCCCACCTTCAATAAAGTATTCTAGAGGGGTATTGCGAGACAGAATGCTGTATAGATATTCTTTAAATACAGAGGTATATAAGCCATTACCACGGAATGAGCGGCGAATAAAAAATGCACCGCCACCACGTAGAAATTGCCCGACGAAAGGTAAATTTAAATTGTCGCCTGCTGCAATGTAAGGCACCATCAAACCACGACGATGAATGACATAAGATAATAGCAAATAGTCGATATGACTGCGGTGGCAAGGTGTGTAAACCACTTCATAATCTTTGGCCAATTCACGTACGGTATTAAAGTTATGAACTTCTACACCGTCATAAAGCTGCGTCC
>JASGGM010000068.1:0-10694 GCA_047605045.1 Acinetobacter sp.
AATTGGTACTGCTTTCAGCAAATAAAAATGCGCCAATAGTTCCCTCATATGCCGCTTGTGTTAGTGTAATATTTTCTGTAGTAAAAGATCGTAACCAACTGTTTATCCAAAGGCTACTAATATCAGTTAAACTAAATGCAAGCCAAATTAATATACATGAACCAAATGCTGGAATAGCCAAACGTGGATAACGTTTTAAACTCATTTCCAGTACCTTTTTCGGTACATTTTGATTTTTTAAAATGGCATACGTTAATACATAACCACTTAAAACAAAAAAAACAAAAACTGCTGCCGTACCAGAATACCAAAACGCAAACGGTGAATGGTGAATAAAATAATCCCATTGTCCACGTGCATGATCATCTCTACCAAACTTATGTAAATAAGGATAAAAACTTAATGACAGATGAGAGAAAACCACGGCTAGGCATGCTAATCCACGTATACTTTCTGCTGCATTTAACTTGCCCATCAATTATTCAACACGCACAATTTGACCATACTCATTATGATGAACCACTGAAATTTTCTGTTGCCGACCCTGTACAATTTGCTGTTCAGGCAATTCAAAATAACGTGAATAATCACTCATACTTTTCTGTTTGATGTGCTTCACTGTTCGAGCAGGGATGAGTTTGCACCATAAACTGAGAATTGCAGCACAGGTAATCAAAATGATCATGTCCATTTGCAAACCAAGCCAAAAGGCATTGAACAGCTTATGGAATGCATAATGTTTTTGGTAAACAATTAGGGTGTATAGTACAACCATCGGACGCCATAACAGAAACCAGCATCCCCAGAGCATCGCAGTCGTTGTCGTAGATACATAACGTCTATGCCATGGTAATTGTGAACGCAGATCAATAATTAATGAATTTGTATTCATAACATTGCACCTAAAATTAATTAACGTATACCACGATCTGGGCTAATCCATCGCGCACGTTTGCCATCACTTCTTGCGAGCACTTTCGGAAAAGCAATAATGCTGGCAGTCACAGTAATTAACCAAAATACGAAAGGATACCAAATCATCCAGTAATAATTTTTGAATAAACCTTTTTCATAGCGACTATCCATCCATTTACTAATCATAAATTGGAATAAACAAGTGGCGCCTAGTAAAATACCTGTACCATAAGGTAAAAAAGGTGAACTCATTGCTGGTAAATAAGGATTGGGAACAATTAAATTAAAAAGCCATATTAGAGCTAGAATTAACATTAAATATGACCAGACTAATGTTAAACATAATTCTATCATGAGTGGCCATAAGAAATTTAGGCTCGGGCGAAACAGAACATCAAAATTTTTGATTAAAACCTGAGCACCACCCATAGCCCAACGTAATCTTTGCTTGTACAGCCCTGTTAGCGTTTCAGGCATTAAAATCCATACCAATGCATTGGGTTCAAACTCTATATCCCACCCTGCTCGCTGTAATTTCCAGGTAATGTCGATATCTTCTGTAAGCATATTGGGTGACCAATAACCTACTTCGTGTACTGCACTTTTACGAAAAGCTGTAATAACGCCAGATACACTAAACAAACGACCATAAATTCTTTGTGCCCGTTTAATCATCCCCACAATTGATGAAAACTCACCAACCTGAATACGTCCTAACAGTGTAGACCGTGTACGAATCCTTGGGTTCCCTGTGACGGCTGCAATACGTTCATTGGCTAAAAAATGTCGAACCATCCACGTTGCCGCATACGGATTCAACAAAGCATCGCCATCAATACCAATTAAAAACTCAGCATCGGTTAATAAGCTTCCAGCCTGTAAAGCCATGGCTTTGCCTTGATTTTGTGCAAGGTGAACTACACGTAATTTTTCGTATTTTTCAGCCAGTCTGTCTAGCACTTCCGCTGTATTGTCTGAACTACCATCATTAATCGCGATTACCTCAAAATCAGGATAATCTAACTTAAGTGCGTGTCCAATCGTCTCTTCTGCATTATCACTCTCGTTAAAACACGGAATAAGCACAGCGACCTTAGGATAAAATGGCAATCGTTTAGGCTGATCATAGCGTGGCTCTTTGCGTTCTCTCATATTGAAGATTAACGCACCAATCATCCATAAATAAGACATGAATAATGGATAGTAAAACACAAAGGCCAATGCCGAGTGCCAAAAATGCTGTAATGCTGACATAACAATCACATCCTAAGGCACAATACGTTTATCTTGGATATTAAACGCATCTCGCATAATTTGGGTATCTGGATGTCCTTGAATTGGATCATCTGGATAGTAAGCAATATGCAGCGCACCTTGTTGATACAAAGACTTAATCGTCTCTGCCATTTCTTCTGAAGGAACTTTGGTATTTTTGCGCCAATCGACTGCTTGTAATTCTACCACTGTTTTATAAACACCATTCGGATATTGTTTGACCCGATTCATAATATCGCGATAAAACTTGTCTTTATCTTCAGCCTGTTCCATATATGGCATTGCCATAATTGCAGTAAAGTCATAACGTTTTAACGATTGTTCTAATGATTGTGCATACCAGTTTTCAGAATAGGGATTTAAAGCCACCTGTGCATATAAATTTCGAGCCGTCATTAGAAACGGTTGGTATTGTCGAATTTCACCCGCCAACTGTAATGCAAAATTATCAATATAGCTGGTCTTAAAAGCTGTCCATTTTTGTAAGGCAGCTTCATCTTTACGTACAGCATCTAAATTGGTTGACAATCCTGCTGCCTGATAAGCTTTTAAAGCTTCTGGGCTTGCATCTTCATAATCTGACAGCGTGGTATCGTCATGAAATAAGATTCCATTAAATGTCGAAGATTTTGCCAAGTCTTGGTAAATACCTTCAATCACTTTACGCGCAGGTGCAGAGAATGGACTTAAACGAATATATCCCATATTTAAATGGTCACCTTGCTTCGCTTCTTGTGTGACCACTAAATCTTTAGAAACAGGATTTGATTTAGGCAATTCCCACGCTAAAAGTGGCATCCACGCATAAACACGAGTGACCTGAGTACGACTCTGAATCTGCCATGCAACGCGGTTAAATAAGTCAGCACGCATTGGAATATAACGATTTGGAAAATACACCATATCGGCAGAGCCATTGGCATCAGGGTCTGAAAATGCTTGTAAATAGACGGTCGTGATATTCATATCACGAATACGATCGAGTAATAAACCTAAATTTTTCTCTTGTTGTGCAGGGTCTTTGTCGTAAATATAATCTAAATCGACATGCATAATCTTTTGTGGACGATGTATATCACCAAGATTTTTTTCACGATTTTCAATTTCACGCCCGAGATCATCCAAGCTCATATCTTGTTCGACCAAAATACGATTCACTGCGCTCAAAGATTTTTTTAAATAGACTGGACCATCATCTAAGCTAATGGTGATCGGCATGCCTAATTCTTTAGCAATTTTTACCGTTTGTAAATTATAACGCCCATATGGCCAAACCATTACGCGTGGCGTAGGAATGCCATGCTCTTGTATAAGATCATTATTTTTCTTTAAATCATCATAAATACGTTTAGCATACGCACCATCACCTTCATACTTCTTCGTCTTCTCATTATATAGATGGGTCGTAGCAGCAGGTTCAGAGTTGCCTTGTGGATTACCCGTAATACCGCGATGCAAGTTATAACTATGATTCGCAATTTCCACATAACCACTTTGGCTCATTTCCTTCAGTTGTGCCCATGTGAGAATTTTATTACGCTCGATGTGATCATCACCGAAATTCACGGGTTGATTCGCTGGTGTTTCCACCCAAGATCCTACAATTGCCAAAACAACAGGAATCTTATTGGCTTTCACAAATGGATATATATTGCTATAAAAGGATTCATAGCCATCATCTACTGTTAAAAGTACTGGTTTTGCTGGTAGTGCAGCCTTACCCTGATGCGCTTTTAAAAGTTGATCGACACTAATAAAATGGAATCCACTTTTCTGCAGCCATTTTATCTGTTCTTCAAAATTTTTAGTCGACACGGCATATTCAGGAATAATCGCATCATGATCGTCCGTTACTTCATGGTAGCCAATGACAGTCAACGTTGTTGGGCTGATTTTTGGCTTTTTGGCATGTGCAGCATATGCCGTACCTACACTAGCAAAAGCCACACACGCTGCTAATGTCGAACTGAGGAAACGATTAAACATAAGAGTTCCGTTTAAAATTTGATTTTGAACTGACCGAAGTTTTATCACATAAGCAAGAAAATTAATTTAAGCAATTGCTATAATTAAAAATTACCATTAATGATAACCTTACATTCTTGGGCGTAAAACTGAATTTCAGCTTAAAATGACATAGACCATCATAAATATAATTTCGCAATAGAGAGAGGCTCAAAAAACTTACCGTACAAATCTATTGAGTAATAGTTTAGCGATTATTTAAATTCATGAAATCAAAAACTATTCATTTATGTGTAATTTTCACATTTTACAGGGCGTTTCATTAACTATTTCGTATCGTTCTTTTTAATAAATCTGTATATTTTTACTTATCACAACATATCTAAAAACTCAACACTGGCACCCTGCCCATTGCATTGAGTTCTACTTCAAATTTCAATTAAAGCTTAACGATCTCTTGTTTTCACATCAAATAATTCTATTTCAAAAATCAGGTTAGAATTGGCAGGAATAATATTTCCCATTTTACGCTCGCCATATGCCAAATGAGCAGGCACTATTAATTTACGCTTACCACCAACCTTCATACCCATAATCCCTTGATCCCATCCTTTAATGACACGACCTGTACCAATGACAGTTTCAAAGTAGCGACCTCTATCGATAGACGAGTCAAATTGAGTACCATCTTCCAGCCACCCCGTATAATGTGTGGTAATTAACGCTCCTTTGACTGCCTCTTTACCCTCACCAATTTTTAATTCAATAATTTCTAATTCACCGATAGCCATATCAACCACTTCAAAAAAACTTGCTGAACACATAGCTTAATAGAAAATATTGCGACAATCGATTTTAATTTCCTTAATGGCATGAATTCTTCATTCACTTGAAGATTTTTATAAAAAATAATGCATTATTTAGAAAAAATTAAGAAATACAACCCAACAAATTATTGCGCTATAAGCCCATCTGAATCTTTCCTTTGTAACCAGAATGTAAAAACAGGCTGTCTGAAAGACCTATTATTTTAAAAATTCACCTACAATTTCACTCTATTCAACGATACGAAAACAACTTTTCCCTAACATTTTTATAGCGAGAGTATCAACCAAGTAACTCAGACGTTAAGTTTTGTCAGATTCATTGCGTTCACCCTATAGTGTACTTACCATGGTTTTCAGTTGGTACGACATCGGTTGTACTTAAACTGAAATACACTTAATTGAATAGGATGCCACTATTATGAAACTTGTTAAAATCTTACTTGCAACTGCATTTACAACAACTGCCGCTGTTTCAGCAATTGCAGCACCTTCTTCTTCTTCGACCTCACCCGATCAAACAGTTGTTTCAACACAAGAACAACCAACACCTTCAGCGGGTGGATCAACTCAAGGGGCAAGCCAACCAGCAACGAGTGGAACAGGCTCATCATCTGGTTACGGTAAATAATTGATTTAGTATATTGATTTAGTACTTTATTGTAGGCTACTGAATTTTAAGATATTTAAAATGAGTGAGCTATAAAAATCCACATAAAAAAGACTATGGTTGCTACCCATAGTCTTTTTTTTATTTTTTTAAATTAGAAATGATTATTCATCATGCTTGTTTACCAAGTCTTTATAAATACCACACGAGATGTGATGATTTTCTTGTAAACGCAACTTCTTGCGCTGCTGGGCAGCTTCGAAACGACAACGTTTCCAATCATTGTCTAATTTTAACTGTGGCACAGGCTGAGGTTGGCGGTTTTCGTCTACAGCCACCATAGTAAAGAAACAACTATTGGTATGGCGAACCGTACTTTTACGAATATCTTGTGCCTCTACACGTATGCCGACTTCCATTGAAGTACGACCAACATGGTTGACACTCGCCAAGAAAGTAACCAATTCACCCACATAAATAGGTTCTTTAAACGTTACTTTATCGACAGATAGCGTAACAACATAACTTCCTGAATAGCGACTCGCACAGGCATAGGCGACTTGATCGAGAAGTTTTAAAATGAATCCACCGTGTACATTCCCTGAAAAGTTCGCCATGTCTGGGGTCATTAAGACAGTCATTGTTAATGACGAGCGATCTTCTGTACTTGGTACGGCGTTATCTGAAGTAGACATTCGTTTATAGCTCATGGACTAAAGAATAATTGACGCATGAATTATAGCCTATTTTTTCAATTTAGTACGACCTATTCGGTCACATTTGCTGTAATTTATTTCTGATAAGTAAAAACAAATTAAATATTAATTCTGAGACACTTCCTGATGAACAACCGATGACGCAGCCAATTGATTCGTTTTTAACTGAATGATTTGTTGAATATTAGCCAATTGTGTCTGAGCAGCATATCCACCAGCCAGCATGGTATTGTTTCGTTCCGAGACATTAAATATATGGGCTTTTTCTCTTAGATCGGGACGAATAATCACATCGGCATGTTGTAATTCCACAGCAGACAATTGGTGTTGCATAATATTAATATTCTGATTAAACAACCCCCACATATTATCCGTTTCTGTATATTTCGGCTGTGCAAGAATATCCACCGCAATAACGATATCTGCACCCAACTGTCGTGCAACATCGACGGGTACAGGGCTAACCAATCCCCCATCAACATATTCCTGAGCGCCAATTTTAGTTGGAATGAACATACTTGGGATTGCAGTCGATGCGCTGACCGCTTGCCCTGTATTGCCATAATTAAACACGACTTTTTTGCCATCCTTGAGCTGAGTAGCAACAACAAATAATGGAATTTTCATGTTCTGTAAAGGCAACTGATTGACTTGTTCATTGACAAATTTTTCAACTTTCTTGCCATCCAGAAAGCCTTTTTTACGTAACTTAATTTCTCGTACATCTTGCACTTTCATGCTTAATGCAATTTGCTTCATTTGTTGAGGAGATTTTCCACTTGCATACAATGCCCCCACAATACTGCCCGCACTTGTTCCCACAATAAAATCTGGACGAATGCCATTCTGTTCTAAAACTTCAATCGCACCAATATGGGCATAGCCACGTGCACCACCACTTCCTAATACCAAAGCAATGACTGGTCGATGTTGTTGTAATTTAATTTGTTGAAAGTTGAAAAGGTTTGGACGTTCTTGCGCATCCTGCTTAGATTGTGAAATCTGATAGGTATTATTGGCTAAAGCAGTATTGGCAAGCGTAGGATTTAAACTGCCAAGCAGTAAACTTAAACTTGAAAATGTAAGAATCCAATGTTTCATTATTCGTTTCACAATACCCATGAAATTGTGACAAGTAGTTTACAGTGAAATGTATTAAGAATTGACGCAATTTTTTTACAGTATTGTTTCAAAAATCAATCCCCTTCTAAAAATCATCTTTTAAGAATTATTTCAAAGGAGAATCATGTCGCTTAAGCATAAACCACATGATTCACATGAAATGCAATAATGATGTTAGGGTTGCTCAATCACTTGAGCTTCCTGATGAAGTTCACGTTGAGTTTTCGTCAGTGCAAAGTAAATAAAACCAAGCACGAGGAAAGCAATAAAAATTGCACCAATGACTGGATTAAAATAAAACATTGCAATGAAACAGATGCTCGCAATGACTAATGCAATTGCAGGCACCACTGGGTAACCCGGGGCATAGAAAGAACGATTTAAATTCGGTTCTGTACGGCGTAATTTAAATAAACTTAACATGCTCATAATGTACATTAACAACGCACCAAAACATGCCATCGTTACAATTGCTGCCGTTAAACTCATGCCTTGAATCTGAATAATACTATCACTAAAAATTGCAATAATTCCAACCGCACCACCTGCCAAAATAGCACGATGCGGGGTTTGAAAACGAGAAAGTTTAGCCAACCCGACAGGCAAAAATCCAGCACGACCTAAAGCAAAAATTTGTCGTGAATACCCTAGAATAATGCCATGGAAACTTGCAATTAAACCAAATAAACCAATCCAGACCAACATATGCATCCATGTTGAATTACCACCAACAACAGCTTTCATTGCCTGTGGAAGTGGATCGTTAATATTGGACAGTTTTGTCCAGTCACCGACGCCTCCTGCAAAAATCATGACCAGAAATGCCAATGAAACCAGCGTTAAAATACCCGAAATATAGGCTCGAGGAATGGTACGCTTTGGATCTTTTGCTTCTTCTGCTGCCATTGCAGCGCCTTCGATAGCAAGAAAAAACCAGATTGCAAAAGGAATAGCTGCAAAGATACCCGATATAGCCGCACCACTAAAATGATCTGAGCCAGCCCAACCGTTTGCTACAAAATTCGAGAAGCTAAACCCAGGCTGTACCACACCAACAAATACCAGTAACTCAATGACCGCCAAAATGGTGACAATGAGTTCAAACGTTGCAGCAATTTGCACACCAATGATATTCAACCCCATAAAGATGACATATGCCCCTAAGGCAATCGCCTTGGGATTGACTTCAGGAAATTGAACATTCAAATATGCACCAATGGCCATTGCAATTGCAGGTGGAGCAAAAACAAATTCAATTAACGTCGCCATCCCTGCTAAAAAACCGCCTGCATCGCCAAACGCTTTACGACTATATGCAAAAGGCCCACCTGCGTGAGGTATTGCCGTCGTCAATTCAGTAAAACTAAAAATAAAACAAGTGTACATGGTTGCAATAATTACGGTTGTAATCAGAAACCCCAAAGTTCCTGCCACCCCCCATCCATAACTCCATCCGAAATATTCACCTGAAATCACCAATCCAACGGCAATTCCCCACAGGTGAAATGTTCCCAATGTCGGTTTTAGCTGATGACTCATCGCACTCTCCTCTTCACCGAAGACAAAAAATATATAACGCAGCACACTTGGTTGCGCCGATGACTTAGATAATGCGATGCGGCCAACTTCGAAAACTTGACCTTAAATGACGAGTTTTAGACCTTTACTGTCAAGTCGGCAAAAAACAAACTCGCATACGCTGTATGAAAATTATGGATGCGTTTCAGATTCAATTTTTAAATGAATACTGAAAAATAGAGGTCAGTGTATGAATCAAGTCGAACAAAATGAATATTTGGATGCTGCAGCACTGCAACAACTTGCAGAACAGGCAATTCATCAGTATCCACACGACTATCAGGGCGAGCTTAAATTATTGTGCCAATCGGAAAATGCCACTTTTGTGGTGCGTACGCCAAATGCACGCTATGCATTACGCATACATCGCCCGAACTACCACAGTAAAATTGACATTGAAAGTGAATTAAAATGGCTAGATGCGTTGACCGATTATGGTATTGCGGTACCACAGGCGATTTTAAATACAACAGGCGATCGTGTACTGACGTTAACCCTTCAGGATGGTACAACACGTTATGCTGTGCTTTTTAACTGGGTTGAAGGTGAAATGCCAACCACAGATGTCGACCCAACAGCGTTTCAACAACTGGGGGAAATTACAGCTAAATTACATCATCACAGCAAGATATGGCAACAGCCCACTGAATTTAGCCGCATTGTGTGGAACCATGAAACCATGTTAGGTGCAGAGGGTCACTGGGGAAATTGGCGACATGCGCCTCATCTCGACACAGCAGATCATCCCATTGTCGAAGAAGCGATTCAACAAATTGGTGATGCGCTACAAAAATTTGGCAAAGGTACAGACCGATATGGCCTCATCCATGCCGACCTACGCTTAACCAATCTACTTTTACAAGAAAATCGCATCGGCGTGATTGATTTTGATGACTGTGGTCTAAGTTGGTATATGCATGATTTAGCCGCCGCAATTAGTTTTAATGAACACCTACAAGCCGCACCAGAATGGATCGACAACTGGATTGAAGGCTATGAACGTCATGGACATATCAGCAACGAAGAGTATGCGCTATTACCAAGTTTTATTATGCAACGCCGTATTCAAATGATGGCGTGGATTGGTTCACATGCACAAACTGAAATGGCACGGAGCTTAGGGAATGATTGGGAAAATCAAACCATCAGATTATGTAAAAAATATTTAGCGGGTCAGGCATTACCTGTTGGGATTTAAATCAACAAAATCAGCTCAGGGTTCATCTTTTGGCATATTAATTGCTTAACTATTCATATAAAAATATATAGATAGGATCAACAATGAACCCTATGCGCTCATTCAGTCATTCTCCATTGCATCCCGATATGTGTAATCAAGGTGTATTGTCTGCTGCCGCCTCGGGATTGGGCGAGTTTATCGAAAAAAAAGGAGCAGATGTCGATCGTGTCTTTGGTATTAGTGGCATAGATCCTGAATTACTCAGTAGTCCAACACTCAGTTTGCAATTACCCAACTATTGTAAAGTATTAGAACAAGCGGCTTTGCTCTCTCATTGTGATAACTTCGGCTTGCATTATGGTCAACAATTTCAGCCCAAAGCACTTGGTCCTATCGGCTACATCGCACTTTGTTCCCCAACCCTCGAAAATGCACTCAAAAATATGGTGGGTTACTTCCATTTGCACCAGAAAGATACCTTAACCCGTATGGTCGATTTAAACGATCAT
>JASGGM010000069.1:0-10669 GCA_047605045.1 Acinetobacter sp.
TGCACGTAATAACCTATGCCTATGGTGAACTTGAAGCGCTATTAGCACAAATTAATGCCAAAGGTTATGGTTTAACGATGGGTTTACACACCCGAATTGATCAGACCATTCAAACGGTCATTGATTCTGCACATGTCGGTAACTTATACATTAATCGAAATATTGTCGGTGCAGTGGTTGGCGTACAACCGTTCGGTGGAGAAGGATTATCTGGTACAGGGCCTAAAGCCGGTGGGCCGTTATATTTATATCGCTTAATGCAAGCACAGGCCAAACTTCCAACCCCTCCTTTTGCAGTCAAACAACTTTTAGCTGAGCAGCCTCCAACTGTACTGAACAACCATGTACTCTTTAAACAATGGTTAAAACAACATTTACCACAGTTAACCATCGAAGACCGACCAAGACTGGAAGTGTATAGCCGTTATGAACTACAAGGCCCAACAGGAGAAAGTAACCAATATGTGATTTTGCCTCGTAAAGCGGTACTGTCCATTGCAGAACACCCACTTGCGCAAGCAAAACAACTATTGGCGATTTTTTCGGTCAATGCCAATGCCGTTTTAAAATCTGACGATGCCTTTTTTAGCCAGTATGGTAATACTTTGCCAAAACCACTGTTAGCGGCCATTATCCTCACGCAAGATATTGCCATCGCAGAATATGAGGCTGTGTTACATCAGGGAACACTTGCAGATTTACAAGATCTTCAACGTATAGTGGCACAGCGCCAAGGCTCAATTATTGGCATTACACATCTGGCACACGAATCCGTACCTATTCCCTTAGAACGTTTGGTCATTGAACGTGCAATTAGCATCAATACCGCAGCTGCAGGAGGAAATGCCAGTTTAATGACCATGGCAGATTAATCTTCAGCTGAAAGATATTCCCAGTTATATTTACTGGGAATATCCACCCATCCTCATTCCAACACTTTAAATATGCTAAATTGATTTAATATAAACAACAACGGATACCGTGATGAAATTCCTAACAGCCCCGGATTATCAACCACTCTGTCGACAACTTTTTATATTTTATCAGACAAAGATTCTACAATTATTGCCCGATGCCAAAGTTGAACATATTGGTTCATCTGCTATACCACATGCAATATCTAAAGGGGATTTGGATATTTATATAGAAGTTGAATCTTCTCAATTTGAAAAAGCAATTTCTCTACTCACTACACTAAGTTTTAAAGAAAAACAAAATACACTCAGAACACCAGACCTATGTATGCTTGAGTCCTGTAATGGCGATAATGTAGCTTTTCAATTGGTTCGCACTGGTTCTAAATTTCAAAATTTTCTAACTTTCAGAGATCAATTATGCTTGTCTTCTTCGCTATTAGCACAATACAACTCACTGAAACAAAATTGTATAGGGATGCATCCTAGTGAATATCGCCAAATTAAAGCCTCATTCATTGAACAAGTTTTAAATCAAAAATAAATTTAGTATCGTCTTTTAATAATCCAATCAAAATTCACTTCGCCCTACACCGCAAATTTTGCTAACATTCCGCTTTTGATTCAATTTGTGATCTTTTTTGTTTATGACATCCACATATCAGCAACAACTGCAAGCCAAAATTGAACGCATCACGGCGCAATTTAATGAATTTCAGCCTCCTGCTTTAGAAGTCTTTGATTCTCCTGAGCAACATTTTCGGATGCGCGCAGAATTTCGAATTTGGCATACAGATGATGATTTGTTCTATGCCATGTTTGAACGTGATGACAAGAATCAAAAAACCGTGGTCCGTGTTGATGATTTCCCCATCGCATCTGCCAGTATTAACCAATTAATGCCGATTTTACTAGATGCCCTTAAACAGCATGATGCATTACATCATCGCTTGTTTGAAATTGATTTTCTGGCGACCTTAAGTGGGGAAATGTTGGTCAGTCTCATTTATCACCGCAAATTAGACGAACAATGGGAAATATTAGCCAAGCAACTGGCCCAAGATTTAAACATTCGTATTATTGGTCGTTCTCGTGGACAAAAATTTGTACTAAGTGATGATTTTGTGGTGGAACAATTGCAGGTCGATGGAAAAACCTACCTGTACAAACAAATCGAAAATGGCTTTACACAACCCAATGCAGTGGTATGCCAAAAAATGTTGCAATGGGCCAGTGATGTTGCAGGCAATGAAGGCAAACATCTATTAGAGCTCTATTGTGGAAATGGTAATTTCACCTTACCACTGGCACAAAAATTTGAACGTGTGCTTGCAACGGAATTGGCAAAATCTTCGGTATACGCTGCTGAATGGAACATTGAAAAGAATAACATTCATAACATTCAAATTGCCCGACTGGCAGCCGAAGAATTTACTCAGGCGTATCAGGGCGAACGTCAATTTAGACGTTTGCAGGAAGCCAATATTGAAATGTCGGAATATCAGTTCGATACCGTATTTGTCGACCCGCCACGTGCAGGCATTGATGATGATACGTTGCAATTATTACAAGGTTTCCAACGAATCATTTATATTTCATGTAATCCAGACACATTATATGACAACTTACAAACACTGACTCAAACGCATAGAATCACGCGCTTTGCAATGTTTGATCAATTTCCATTTACCCATCATGTCGAAAGCGGCATTTTGCTAGAAAAATTGATCTAAACATTATATGCACCGAAAATTTCGCTGCGTTGTCTCGACACAGCGAAATTTTTATAATTCAATTCTTATTTTGGTGTGACATTCGACTCTTCTAAAATCGGTTCAGCTACGCTCTTATTAACATTCCGATTCAAGATAAGATTTAACAAAATTGCCGCAAAAGTTGCTGTTCCAATTCCGCCCAGATCAAAGCTCCCAATATGAATAGAATAGTTGCCTGTTCCCATAATAATCGTGACAGCAGCCACTAACATGTTGCCATTTTGGCTAAAATCGACATGGTGATTCATCCAAATTCTTGCGCCCGCAATGGTAATTAAACCAAAGACCACAATCGATGCTCCCCCCAAAATTGCGACAGGAATGGTGCTAATCAGTGCACCAAATTTAGGCGATAGACCAAGCAAAATTGCAAATAAGCCCGCAAAAACGAAGACCAGTGTGGAATAGATTTTGGTTGCCGCCATCACTCCGATATTTTCAGCATAGGTGGTCATGCCTGTACCGCCAATCATGGCTGACAGTGAGGTACAAAAACCATCTGCAAAAAAAGCACGTCCCATATAAGGTGAAATATCTTGTCCAGTCATGGCACTCACCGCTTTAAAATGCCCTAAATTTTCAGCAACTAAAATGATGGCTACAGGTGCAATCATCAGAATGGCACTACTGGTAAAAACGGGTGAATAAAATGTGGGTAAGCCAAACCAAGCTGCGTTTGCAATTGGGCTAAAATCAATCGCCTTTCCAATACCGAGTACATTGGCAAGTACAAAGTAGACGGCATAGGCTAAAATCAAACCGACCAATAACAAGAGTCGTCGCAACATGCCTTTGGTAAATACCGCAATTGCGCCGATACAGAGCACTGTTACCAATGCCATCCATGTGTCAAAGCTATTGGATGATACGCCTTTGATGGTTACAGGCGCTAGATTTAAACCAATAATCATCACAATTGAACCTGTCACAATCGGCGGTAATAATTTCTCAATCCATGCCGTACCACTTTTCATGACAACCAAGCCAATCAAGACATACACTATGCCACAAACCACGGTTCCACCCAATGCCAAACCAATATTTGGATTGGCACCGACACCACTATAGCCAGTCACTGCTACGACCGCACCAATAAATGCAAAACTTGAACCGAGGTAACTTGGAACACGACCGCCTGTAATGAGAAAAAATAGAATCGTGCCGATACCCGTAATAAGCATGGTTAAACTTGGATCAAAACCCATCAACAAAGGTGCCAATACTGTTGCGCCAAACATCGCAAAAGCATGTTGTGCACCCAAAACTACCGTCTGGCCTACGGGCAAATATTCATTCATCGCCACAGGTGTTTTTTCTAAGTCACCTTGATAAGGCTTCCATGTATTAAACCAACCCTCTTTCATCTATTTCTCCCATGTGATTACAACAGCATACTTATTGGTGACGTATCAATTGATGATAAGCGCGATCAAAATAAATCAATCCTTGTTTCCCCTCACTCAACTGAATGGATACAACTTCACAAATTAAAATGTCATGTGTCCCAACGGCTGTGATTTCACGCACTTCACAATCGAAAGCAACCACCGCATCCTGCAAAACAGGAGAACCCGTGCATAAATAATGCCAGTCACCCTGTGTAAAACGTTCATCCATTGCCGTTTTTCCACCAAAAACAGTCGATAAATCTGCATGATGGGATGCCAACGTATTCACACATAACACTTTATTTTTACAAAAAGTATGATACACCGATGCTTGACGATTCAAACAAACCAATAACGTTGGTGGTGTATCCGTAACACTACACACCGCTGATGCAGTAAAACCTGCTCGACCTGCATCACCATCTGTTGTCACAATATTGACCGCTGCTGCCAACTGGCTCATTGCATTACGGAAATGTTGTTGCGTTATCGCCCATACAGCTGCTTCCTCTGCGTTCATTGCCAATGTATTCATAGTACTTCCCACGTTTTGTCAGGTCACAAAGTCATGCCTCATTATTTTGAGAGATGTGCCACCGAAGCGATCTCAATCAGTGCATCGGGTTTGACTAGACCACACTGGATACAATATCGAGCAGGTTTATCGTTGGGGAAATATTCTGCATAGACTGTATTAATCGCCACATAATCGGCCCAATCTTTAATAAAAATTGAATTAAAGGTCACGTCATCCATTGTGCCACCCGCTGTTTCAATCACTTTTTTAATGATGTCTAAAACATGGCGGGTTTGTGCACTGGCATCGCCAACAGCAACCACATCATTGTTTTCATCTAAAGGTAAAGTCCCAGAGACATAGACGATATTATCCGCCAGCGTTGCGGGTACATACGGTGCAAGTGGCTTGGATGTACCCGCTGGAATAATGGTTTGTTTTGGCATAATTTTTATCCTTAAATCAAGTATATAGAATGATTAAACTGCTCTCAGTTGTTGCTGTACGGGCTGTGAAGCAAAAGTTTCGACAAAGTTTTGGGTATCGGATACCCAACCAAAGAACGTTTTAACATTAAACAAAGTGGCTTCGTGCGCAGACACAGGGCCGGCCTGATAACAAGCGTCATCGAGCAAAATGCCAAAATATTCCAAAAAGAAACCATCTCGTAATGTCGACTCAACACAAACATTGGTTGCAATGCCCGTAAACACCAAATTACGAATGCCTCTTGCCCTTAACATACTGTCCAAATGAGTATTAAAAAATCCGCTATAACGTGGCTTTTCAATTACGATATCCTGCGCTTGTGGCTGTAACTCATCCACCAGTTCATAATCCCAACCACCTTTGGCAAGCAATTTGCCTTGCAACTCAGGATGTTTCTTCATTGTTTTGATGGCATTAGACTTATGGTAATTGGGTGAACCACCTCCCCCAGCTTGTACATATTGATCATCCCACCCATTCTTAAAGAAGATCACCTGAATACCTGCTCGATGTGCAGCAGCAATGGCTTGCTGAATTTTTGCAATCACTGCTTGGGTTGTTGAAACATCAAAACCTGCTAAATCTAAATAGCCCCCTAAACTGGCATACGCATTTTGCATATCGACCACAATTAATGCCGTTTGTTTCGGATCAAGCTGAATCGACTCAGGTTCTGCCCGCAATGTCGGTGCATCCGCTGCTGTAAAATCTGCACGGATAATTGAATTTGGTTTCATGCACTTTTCTCCATGACAATATTTTTAGCTAAACTTGGAACACAGGTATCTGCACCAATACGGCTTTTCATTAAAGGTTGAATTTTTTCACCAAAATCCCGAATCCCAAGTACGAAATCATCAAACGTTAATAGAATCCCATCTGTACCTTTTACTTCCGCAATTTCATCTAACATTGCCGCGACTTTTTCATAGGAGCCAACCAAAGTCCCCATATTAATATTCACTGGTGAAACACTCGAAGCCATGTGGCGGATATTGGTGTCATTTCCTGAAATTTTGTCTTTTCCCCCCTGACTTTGTAACCAATGAATCGCGTCTAGATCTGCCCCATCGTTATAGCTTTGCCATTTCGCCATTGCTTTTTCATCTGTGTCATCCGCAATCACCATAAATAAAGCCAAGGTTGAAACTTCCCGTCCCGTTTTATCTGTTTGTACTTTTAAACGTTCATTAATTGCCGCAAATGCTGTGGGGGTATTCAGCCCCTTACCAAACACAAAGTTGTAGTCGGCATATTTCGCAGAGAATGCCAAACCATCATCTGATTGACCTGCACAAATAATTTTTAACGGACTGCTCGGTTGTGGCTTCATTTGGCAGTCATCCATATGGAAAAACTCACCTTTAAAATCGGAATGACCTGTCGCCCATAATTCTTTTAAAACTTGGACATATTCAGACAGATATTCATAACGTTTCCCAAAATATTCATCACCTGGCCACATGCCCATTTGGCTATACTCAGGCTGTTGCCAACCTGTCACCACATTCAATCCAAATCGACCATTAGAAATTGAGTCAATGGTTGCAGCCATTCTTGCCACAATTGCAGGTGGCATTACCAACGTTGCAGCTGTTGCATAAATCTTTATTTTTGACGTGACGGCAGCCAAACCAGACATCAGGGTAAAACTTTCAAGGTTATAGTCCCAAAACTCAGTTTCCCCACCGAAACCTCTTAACTTAATCATCGACAACGCAAAGTCGAAACCATATTGCTCTGCACTTTGCACCACGGCTTTATTTAACTCAAAACTCGGTTTGTACTGCGGCGAATTTTTTGAAATGAGCCAACCATTATTTCCAATTGGACAAAAAACTCCGATTTGCATATTGCACCTCTCCGGCTAAATACAGCATTTTATTTCGACCATCTTGTCGATATTTATGAATAAGCAAAGCCCATGCCATATATAAATTAATATTATTTTTCAAATAAATATAAGAATAAGACCTTTTATAAAGTTGGACTACTTAGTCCAAAATAATTCAACTTTATTTATATACTGCACAGCTATTGTGCATATTTCACTCAATAGTGCCCCAAAATATTCATTGAAGCGCAAAAGCAATTTGGTACAATTCATTAACACATCAATATTGAAATGCTTATGTCAGCGCCATCAGCGTCAACTGCAAAAAAAGGCAAGAATGCCATAAAAAAACAACAACATATCATTGAGTCAGCGCTCAAGGTGTTCTCTATTTATGGCCTACAAGGGGCAAGTATGGAGCAAATTGCTGAAGAAGCTGACATCTCAAAATCTAATCTTTTTTATTATTTCAAGGGAAAAGATGATCTCTATATTGCTGTTTTATCGCATGTTTTGACTGCATGGCTTATGCCACTGAATCGACTATCGAAAGATCAAGACCCAGCTCAAGCCTTGGGAGATTATATTGAAATTAAATACGAGCTTTCGAGAAAATCTCCAGAAGCCTCACGTTTATATGCTTTGGAAATGATTCAAGGTGCACCTTATCTCAGTCATATTTTAAAAAGCTCATTGAAACATCTCGTTCAGCAAAAAGTTGCTGTTATTCAAAGCTGGATTCAACAAGGTCAGCTCAAATCGGTATCTCCAGTCCATCTTATTATTCATATTTGGGCAGTTACGCAGCACTATTCAGACTTTGCAGTTCAAACTCAGGCCATTAGCGGGAAAACGCTAAAAAATAAGGCCTTTTATCAAGATGCCGTACAAACATCGAAACAGCTATTATTAAACAGTTTAATTATTCCAACAGAAAGCAATAAAAAGGCGGAGTAAATCGCAATCAGCTCCGCCAACCATTTTTTGTTTTACCCTTTAAATTAAACACTGTACAAGCCATTGATTAATATAAAATGCCTGCGTCACAGTCGATGCATGTGCTCCATATGGCAATAGCTCAAAATGACTATTTTTAAGCAATTTCGCTAAGGCCATTCCTCTTTGCCACGGTACCAAAAAATCATCCTGATTACTCAACAACCAACAGGGTTGTGTCACATTTTGAGCTGTATACAGAGGTTCGTATGCCATTAATGCCGCCAAACGCTTACGTATATTCTCTAAGGGTGGGAAATGCGCCATCATTTTTTCTTCTTGCTGTCTTAATACAGCATCATGCTGTGAGATCCAATAAGGAGGGTACAAAAATAAAGCTTGCGCTTGCACATAAGCTTTTACACCACTTTCGTTTAAGAGATGCAACCGCGTTGAAAAACAACGTTCGGTGTGTGCATCCAAGACATCCCAAGCATTAATCAATACCAATTTTTCCACACATTGAGGCGCTATCCTCGCCAATTCCAGCCCAATAAATGCTCCCAAAGCATGACCAACAAAATAGCATTGCTGTATATCGACATCCTGCAATAATTGCCACAGCTCCTGAGCCATATCCTGTATAGCATAGCCGTCGGCCAATAACGAACTATGCAGAAAAACACCCTTCTGGTCATAGGTAAATACATTGAAATAACGCTGTAAAAACTCAATTTGCGGCTGCCAGAAATCGGCATGTCCACCTAAGCCCGAACTCATTACAAGCGTTTTTGCATTTTCTTGCTGCGACGGATAAAAATAATGTGCCATATTTTTTCGACTATTTAGTCCAACTTTATGCTTTACGTAGCAATATCAATGCCAAAATTATTTGGTGTTTCTATAGGATCACATTTCTAATACGTCACAATTTATAATAAAAATAGATGCGCAACTTTGTAAATAAATATGTCTTTCATTTCTTCCATTACATGCTTGTATTTCATCCAAATTTTACATATGCATCCCCTGTAACATGACCTTCAATTTCCAGTCTACTTCGTACAATGCTTGTTTTTTTCTATTTTTAAACTATATTTCGATCTATGTTAGATCGCAGAAGAAGGTTCTATGAGTTTCTGGAAGAATTTATTCAACGCACAAACACAACTGAACACCCATAAAAATCATGCTGCTTATATCGCAAATGATTGTGCTTGTAAAAGTAATGAACAACTTCTACAAGCATTGAAAACAGCTCAGGATGAAGATGTTATAAAAGGGATTAAACAAGTTCTCATCTCTCGTGGTTTTCAACGTAAAGAACTTAACCACCTCCATTCATAAATTTTACATTGAGCTCGAAAAGCAGATCGGAAAGCAGAATTTCATAATCCTGCTTTCCGAATGTTAGTGGATTCCGTACAATGGTCTGAAATGTTTTTAATTTTTTAGGTTATGTCCGTGAAGTGGTTACAAATCCATATAACAGTAGATCAAGCGCAAGTTGATTTTACTGAAACATTACTTCTTTCTTTAGGTGCTGTGAGCGTAACCTTAGATGATGCTGAAGACCAAGCCCTGCTTGAACCACTTCCTGGTGAAACACCACTTTGGAATAAAGTGATTGTTACAGGCATTTATCAACAAGAAGATGATGCCCCTATTGATGCTGACAGTATCATTCAATTTGCAAAGACCCAACTTCCTCACGCTGCTATTCGTGCAGATGAACTGGAAGATCAAGTTTGGGAACGTGCATGGATGGATTACTACGAACCGATTCAGATTTCCGAAAAATTCTGGATTGTCCCTGAATGGTTAGAACCTCCTGAAGCAGATGCAGTCAATATTAAATTGGATCCTGGCCTAGCATTCGGTACAGGAAACCATGCCAGTACATTCCTGTGCTTACAATGGCTTGGTAAAACCAATCTGAAAGATAAAATTGTCGTCGACTATGGCTGTGGTTCTGGTATTTTAGGTGTCGCTGCATTATTACTGGGTGCCAAGAAAGTCTATGCAACGGACATTGACCCTCAAGCGGTGCTTGCCACCCAACAAAATGCCGAACTAAACGGTGTACTTGAGCATTTATATGTAGGTTTACCTGAAGAATTTAACGCCGAGTTCAAAGATCAAAAAGCAGACGTCTTGGTTGCCAATATCCTTGCTGGCCCACTAATGGCACTTGCACCAGAATTTGCAACATTAACGCAACCCAATGCTGAATTTGCACTCGCTGGTGTCATTGAAGAACAAGTCAACGATGTAACTACGGTATATCAGGAATTCTTTGATGTTCTAGAAATTGAAAAACGTGAAGAGACGTGGTGCCGTATTTCAGGTAAACGACTGCCATAAACTAATCGGAATGGATATATGAGCGATATGCAAACTGAATGCCCCACTTGCCATCAATGCTATCAGGTTTCCCCTGTTCAGCTGACGATTGCTAAGGGCATGGTTTGCTGTGGCTTTTGTCAGCAAAAATTTAATGCCTACTTTTGTTTAAATTTCTCTTCGCCCCATGAATCAGTTGCAATACTTACACCCGCTTCACACATAACATCCGATCATGCCAGATTGTCCCTGAATAATGAAATTAAAATACGACATCCAGACTTAGATATATTTCAACGCAAAACCGAAACCTCTAATATCGATTTACGCACGTTCCTGAACAATAATCAGCATTTATATTTGCATAAGAATAATACCATGATGCATGCAAATACATTGTCTACCATGAATCATGCTCTTTCATCTCAGAACACTAGAAAGAAAAAACGCATGATGGCAATCCTTTTAGTTGC
>JASGGM010000070.1:0-10653 GCA_047605045.1 Acinetobacter sp.
AATCTTTCAATTCATCGCGTGTCATCGGACCTGTCGTATCTTGAGAACCGACAGTCGTCATTTTTGGTTCGCAATAAGTGCCAGGGCGAATACCTTGACCTTCTGGTAAACCACATGCACGACCTACCATTTTTTGTGCTTGCGTAAAGCCTTTACCAGTGTCCGCAGGTTGTTGCGGTTGACGGAACAATGTCGATGGTTCTAAACCAAGCTCTTCACGTGCTTTCGAAGTTAAACCACGACCAATAATTAAGTTAATACGACCGCCTGCACGTACTTCATCTAAAAGTACAGGTGTTTTTAACTCAGCTTCAGCAATTTGTTCACCATCTTTAAATGCAGTGACTTTTGCAGCAGCGTGGTCAATTTTTAGGGTAACTTCGTCACCCATGTTCATATTACCGACGTCAATTTCGACAGGTAGTGCACCCGCATCTTCCATAGTATTGAAGAAAATTGGCGCAATTTTAGAACCCAGACAAACACCACCATCTTTTTTGTTCGGAATGTGTGGTAGTTCATCACCAAAGAACCAAAGCACTGAGTTTGTCGCAGATTTACGAGATGAACCTGTACCAACGACATCACCCACGTAAGCCACTTGGTTGCCTTTCGCAATTAACTCTTTAATTTGGTTAAGCGGGCCAACTTCGCCTGGTTTTTCAGGTTTAATCCCATCACGTTCGTTTTTCAACATGGCATTGGCATGCAATGGAATATCTGGACGACTCCATGCATCTTGAGCAGGAGATAAATCGTCAGTATTGGTTTCACCCGTTACTTTGAATACAGTAATCTTAATTTCTTCTGGTACATCTGGACGGCTGGTAAACCATTCAGCTTCAGCCCAAGATTTTAATACAGCTTGTGCATTGGCATTGTTGGCTTTGGCTTTCTCTGCCACATCATGGAATGCATCAAATACTAATAATGTTTTCTTCAATGCTTCAGCAGCCAAGCCACCTAATTCAGCATCATCCAAAAGCTCTACCAATGGTGCTACGTTATAGCCTCCAAGCATCGTTCCTAAAAGATAAACAGCACGTTCTTTGGTCACTAACGGAGAGGTTGCTTCACCTTTTGCTACAGCAGCCAAGAATGCAGCTTTAACATAAGCAGCTTGGTCTACACCTGCGGGAATACGGTTTTCAAGCAAATCGACAAGATAGGCTTCTTCCCCTGCTGGCGGATTTTTGAGTAGAATCACTAATTCTGCTGTTTGAGCATCATCAAGCGGTTTCGGTGGGACTCCGAGTGCGGCACGTTCTGCTACGTGTTGGCGGTAGGCTTCTAGCACGGTGTTATTCCTCTTTCTTAAGAATTTACTTATGAATTCCAGCTTGTCCTCAAGCTTCATAAGTAATATGGACATCTGAATTCTACTAAAATTCTGGTTAAAAGTTAATGCAGTCAATGACTTTGTTTATGATGATCATTATTTTTCTACGAAATAGTACTTCAATCATCTTTTAGTTTTATTTTTGCTGGCTTAAGCAGAGATCTCGACATCTTCCAAGTGTTTAAATCGTTTTATAATCGTTGGGTCGTCATCATTCAAAATCGAGCGCAACCTTAATAAAAAGGAGATGTAACACATCTCCTTCCATGGTTTGATATGATTTTAAGAACTTCCAGCTTTCATACAGGATTCATATCGCCCATTTTTAAAATCTTCCATCGCTTTTTGTTGCTGTTCAAGTTGTTGATATACAGGAACAGTATATGCTTCTTCAATCAGGGATTCTAAATATGCACGACCTTTAGGATCTTGCATTTTTGCTGCATGTGCTACAGCATCTTCTTTTTTAATGCCTTGCTGACGATCCGTCATAATATTATAGGCAGCACTTGGAATCACAGTACAGAAATTATGCCATGCTTCCTGTGGTGTAAGCTGCTTCGACTGACCACAGCCCACCATTAGAATGACAGGAATTGTCAGCTGTAAGATTCTTTTCATGGATTTACTCCAGACGCATTGCGTCAATTTATCAATTAAAAGTCATACCGCACAGTTGCGTGCTACTGTCACACAATCTGCGCTAATGATCAAATCAAACCGATCGGTTTTGTTTCTAAAAGCGCCAGTTATAGAACACATCAATCGCACGTTCAACAGATTGACTGGCTTCTAAATACAGACGTTTGTTCATTTGATAACGCATTGTGAGCGTATTCACATTGGTAAATACACCAAGACCATAACGCAAGTATAAGTCTGGCGTGATATAACCTGTGACACTCACCTGAGTATCATCTCCCGTTCCTTGCGCATCGAGTGCTAATCCACTCAGACCAAATGAACGTCCAATTTGATTCGTAAAGGCGCGTGTACCGCCCAAGCCTAGACTAATACCTGCGGCAGCCAATGTATTATTAACATCAGATTTAAAACCTTCTGTTTGACTTAAACTACTGCTACCTTCATTAATTCGCCCAGTAATCAACGCATTTAAGGCCTCTTGTTCAGACAAACCACCATCATTATAAACCTGAATATTCGGTGAAGATGCTGTACTGTTAATTCTCACACCAACAATTGTGCCTGAAATACTCTTCGTCGCATCAATATCCAATGTTGGATTCGATAAAGGTCCATTAAAACGCGCAATCGCACGATTAAGATCTAATGATTGGCCATATGCTTCAATTTTAACTTTTTGGCTCACACCTATGGCACCATTTGCACTCATTGCAGTTTCTAAACCACGTTGACTTAAGAACAAACGACCTGCTAAAGGTATACGGCTATTAAATCCTTGAAATATGACCTGTTTACCTAAACTAAGATCAACATCTGCTTGAATATTCCATGGACGAGCTTGTCTTAAAACCTGTAATGCATTTTGCCCCGTACGCAATACCCGAACATCTGAAGAAACATTCACAACTTCCGCACTGGTTTCAGGCATATTGATGAGTGCGCGCGGCACTTCAATATTACCTTTGAGGGTTATACTTCGCTTCACTGGCAGAATATTCATGGTCATTTTAGAATTAACAACAGCCGTGATTAACGGTGCTTGTCTAATTAAGAGATTATCACCATTAAAGTTTAATTGAACTTGTGGTTCGTTCTCCCAATCGACGGAACCATCTAGCTTCCCAACACCACGTCCACTATTAAATGCACCTTGAATGGTCGCATGGCTTTGGCGTACTGCCGAATACAATTGTACATTGCTGATATTTACAGGCAAAGAAATCATGCTTAACGAGCCATTTTTCACCCTGATATCACCTGTCACCAAAGGCTTACTCAATGTACCATTAATTTTTCCTGCAAATGCCAACGTTCCTCCAATAGAACGAATATCCTGAATAAAGGGTTTCAAAAATTTTAAATCCACACGGTCAAATGCTACTTCTCCCCGCATAGGCAATGTATCATCATAAGGATTGATCAAAATATTGGCGTAGCCTGTACCAATATTCTCGGTTTTAACATCCGTACGAATCAATAATCCACTCGTTACACTTCTAGCATTCAAACTAATTTGCTGATAACTGGTTGTAGTCGAAGGATCATCTGGATCATCTGCTGCAACACCAATCTGCCCATTTTGAGTAATTAATTTTGCATCAATATTTGGGCGTTTTCCCTGAGCCCAAGATGCTTTGGCATAACCGTTCATCTGCCCAGTAATTGCCAAACCTTCAGGTAAAAATGCTGAGAAGTCGTTTAAATCCAAATTACGTGCAACAAAGGAGACATTGCCCGATGTAGGCGTAGTTTGAATCGGTTGATCAAAGCAAAGTTGACTTTGATTACTCGCCCAGCAATGTGCACCAATATACAATTGCTTTTTCTCTGTATTAAACAGAACATTGGCATTCTGCTGTTGTTTCAATACTGCACGTACGGAGTCAAAAATACCTTTTTGGATTTGTCCTGCCCAATCATTATTGGCATTAAATCCACCTGCAAGTTGCACATAGAATTTTGAATAACGGTTCCAGCCTTGTAATTGCAACAAATGCGCTTTTCGAGTACCACTAATAGTCACAGCACCGTATTGAATCTCGCGATTACCACGATATAAATTATTTAATTCAGCTTTCAACATCGTCGGTGAAGTATCAGAAGTAGGCAATTCACCGCGCACTGTCAGTTTTTTAACACTGACCATATCCTTAAAACCAAAATTGTCGACTGCTAAGTTTGCAGTGGCTTTGATTCTTGGACGCGTTTCTAAATCGAGATAACCATAGGCTCGACCACGCAAGCCACTATAAACTGCATAAAGTGCGGGTGCATTTACTTGCAGGTGTAACTTTTGGGCGTTCCCTGTTGCTTGTATCTGGTTACCCGCATAAGCTAAGAAAAGCTGATTAGCCTGAAATTGTTGTGGAACAAGATGACCTTGTTTACTGTCCATAATGACAGCAAGATTACCTTTGCCCCGTAGTGCTTTTCGATTAATCATCCCAGCAAGATTCAACTGATCAATCGCAATTTTCTTGAAATTCTCTGACCATACACCTTGTGTTTTAACAACGCCAGATACTTCACCAATCGCATTTGCAATGAAATATTGTGGTTTAAATCGCACCAGTGCGGCATCGATATTCCAGCCAATTCCATTTTTTAAATTCAATGAGCCATTGGCTAAAATTTTACCTGCCGCGCCGTCATGACTAAAACGTGAAATTTTGACAAAGTCTGATGTTCCAGAAAGATTGATTTGAAGTAATCCATCACTATTTGGCAAACGACTAGACTGTAAAGCACCTGTGTAGCGAACCGCATATCCTTTCAGTCCACCCCCAGCTTTTTCATCATTCATAATCACTGCGGCTGTGGTTTTACCCGTCAAATGCACTGTTTCATTATTTTGTTGAGGTATTCTTCCCGTTAAATCAATGGCTTTAAGCTCAATAATATGCTGATTTTTTGTGGCATAACCATTGGCTTTAAGTGAACCATTTAATACATCAATCGGAGATGCAGCAGCCACAGTTTGTGGATTGAAATTTTGGGCTTTTAAGCTCGCATCCCATTTCAATTGTCGCTTGTCGGTTGGCAACAACACCAAAGCTTGCCCCGACAAACCACCATTATTCGTACTATAATTAAAATCACGTATATTTAAGTCATTATTCTTTAAATTAATTTTTGCCTGATACGCCCCAGAAGGCAATATTCCTTTTTCATTTTGAGTGACTTCTGTGGCAACCACAATATCATTTTGCCCTTGATTCACTTTAAGATCGACATCGCCTTTGGCACTATTCAACCAGCCAATATACGGCATCTCCCGATCAATATTTTGCCATGCAATATTCATTGCGATCGGCTGAACTTTTTTGCCAACTTGAGGTGCTTGATCCAACTTCAGCTTCCATGACTCTGCCTGATTAAAATCAACTGCAGCATTGACATGCAAACCATGATTTAAATTGCCTGTTGCACTTAGCTGACCATCTAAATGTTGAGGTAGAAAATCACGTACTGTCTGTGCCAACACCTTATCTGTCGGTTTTAGTCCAATCATGCGTCCATGTAGATCCCAATAAACCGCTTTCTTCCAATTCACCAAGCCTGTAGCATCCAACTCACCATCAAGAACTTGCCCCTTGAATTGTGAAATATTCAGCTGGTTAATATAATCGGTAAACATTTCGGCATGATATTGGCCTTGCGGAATATTCTCACCACTCAAATCGGTATTGAGCTGGATATTCATACCTGAAGACGTTCCCTGAAAAGATGCAATACCTGATTTAGCGTGCAACTTGTAGTCCGTTAAAATAGGCAGGTGATAATTTTTAAAATTCAGTTGTCCTTTCATCGGTACACTTGCGCGCACAGGATGGATAATGGCACGTCCAGTTAACAGTTCTGGTGTATGCGTCGCCACACCTATTGCAATAGTATCCAGCGTTCCTGTTGCATCTACAGAAATATTTTTAATATTAATACTTTTCAATGAAGGAATATTCAGTTGAGCCGTTGCCTGCAATGGATACTTACCATCAAAAGTCATGTTTCCAGTTGCATTTTTAACTGAAAGATATCCCATATCCATACGGGAATTTTCAAATTTCAGTTTTGTTCCAGACCAAAGTGCTTTATTCAAATGGATATCTTTAAACGCAACTGTTGCTGTTGTGGTCTGGATTTTAAGCTGATCGATATCTGCGGTATTTAATCTGAGAACAAAAGGCAATTTAATCTGACTAAATTTAAACGGCTCTCCTGTCGATGGCTTATGATCAATGATCTGTAATTCCTGAATATCTGCACGACTGAAGTGTAATTCTTTTTGAACAATCGCTCGCCAACCAATCACGACATCGGCACGTTTCACTTTAACTTCCGTGGTGCCTACACTTAATTTAATCTCATCCAAGATCAGGCCGTTTAAGAAGTTTCCGCTCTCATAACGATATTGGATCATTTTTTGGCTTTGTAAAACGCGATCCAGCAAAAACCGACTGCCTCGATCTGTAGCAAACATTACAGCCAATGTTGCAAATACTACAATAATTATAAAAATCAATGTCCAAATCATCGTTTTTAAAATACGACCTTTGGCTTTTTTTGCTGTTAATTGCTGTTGTTGTTCAGTCATATGATTTAACAGATCCTGAAATTATAATTGTGAACCAATAAAGAAATGAAGGCGAATCGGATGACTATCATCTGAAATACCTGAGGCAACATCGATACGAATTGGTCCAATTGGAGATTGCCAACGAATACCTACCCCTACACTATAAGCGGTCGGATTTGAAAAGTTTTTGTCATAAGCATTACCAAAATCAGTAAATACGGCAGCACGCCACCCTTGTTTAAACTGATAGTTATATTCTAGCGAGCCGATAGCAAGAACTTGTCCTCCAATTCTATAACCATCTTCCATTGGAGATAAGCTTTTGTAATCGAAGCCTCGAATACTTTGATCACCGCCAGCAAAGAAGCGCAAATTGTACGGTACGTTATTAAAATCATCCGTAAAGATGTAGCCCAATTTCGCACTTGTTACAAACTGATGGTTATCATTAGTACCCAATGAATAAATAAATGCCCAATCTGCATTTAAAATTGCCATATTAGCATCGGATAATAGCGATTCTGAGCCCAATTGAATTTTATAAGATTGTGAAAAACCTTTGGTTGGATTCACAGGGTCATTGCTGTCGGTGCGAGACAATTGATAACTTGCAAGCAATGCTTTTTGCTGTGGATTTGAACCAGGTTTCAGGAATGCATCAGGCACATCATCAACATCTACCTCGCCAACTTGCTTGATTTGATCTAAACGATAACGCAAGCCATAAGTTTGTTGCCACTTGCCCAATGGATTACGAATTACACGTTCTGCACCCACAACTGCTGTTTGGGTAGTCAGACTCATCCCCGGTCCAACGCCGTCATATTTCTCACGTTCATAGCCACCAATCAGGCTAATATAATCATTCAAAGGATGCTTATAAGGAATATTATAACGGGTATCGATTGCCTGACGAATTTGTGATACCTCAGTATTGGCTTCAAACGAATGCCCATAGCTATTCACAATGGCTCGGCGATATTGCGACCGAACACGTACACCAGTATCTGTTCCCCAACCCAGACCCAGCTCGGTACTATTGAGTTTATCGGCATTTAAAGTAACGATAACTGGAATTTTTTTCTCTGCACGTGCTTGCTCTTGCAGCTGCTCGTGTTCAGATTTTTTTTCTTTTTGCGCTGAATCCAAAGCTGTTTGCTGATCTGACTGTACATTAGTACCTGTACCAGCAAACTGTTTTTCATCCACGACATTTTGGCTGACTTCTTTATCTGAAACCGCCGTTTTTTTACTATTTTTATCCTGTACCTGAGCAACAACCTGAGACGCATCAGAATTCTCTTCATCCACCAATTTTTGCACATCATCTGGTAATTCTAAGGGCTTACTAATCGGGTCTGGCTTGATCGTTTCAACCAAACTCCAGTTAAAATAACGAGAGTTGGTTAAATTGTTTGCCAAAGTATTCACACGCCAAGCAGCATAATCATCATCACTGTTCCAAGGCACCATGCTCTGTAAAACTTTGAGTTTTAAAGGTAATGGTTTTGTTGGGTCGCTCATACGGAACTCAACGCCTTTTAGCTTATAACGATCACCCGTTTCGTAACGCAAATTAATATCTGCAGTGTTTTCAGGGCGTTGAACTTTAACGTCATGTAAACGCCAATACCCATCAAAGAAGCCATTATCGGTAGCTGCCTCATTGATTTTAGATTTCATTAATTCATAGGTACCATGATTCAACACATCGCCCACATCTAAATCTGGGATTAAACGAATCACCTGAAATTGTGGATGATTTTCACCCGCCCCAGAAAATTCAATATTTTGAGAGCTCACCTTCACGGGTTCTTTCGGTGTTACATGAACTGTTACACTGTTATCGCCTGTTTTCGTGAACTTAAATTCGGCATCATAATACCCAACAGCTTGTGCAGCCTGAACAGTCAAGGCCCTTAATTGGGGTAAAGCCACATTATAATCTTCGAAGGCTTCCTGAGTAAATGTCGAGAGTTTATTCTTGATGTTATCCTGTAAAACAGTCGGTGCACCTTCCACAGCCACACTAATTTTGGGAACAGTTGCAGCACCAAAATCATTTTTAGGACGTATTTTCTGAATCCATCTTTTTATTGGATTTTTCTCTTTCTTTTCTGCCTTAGTATTAAGATTAAATGCAGCATCGTTGAATATTGAACTCGTATTTTCTTTTGCACTCACATCAATATTACGATCAGCCTGTATATCATTCATCAATTGGTCAATATTTATAGGCGACGTTGCGACCGCTGTTATATCCTCTGCTGTTGGCTGCGTTGTGTGTACCACCTGCTGGAAGGCGTTTCGTTGCGCTTGCGCATCTTGTTTTGCTTGTTCAGCTTCACGATTAATCTCATCGACTAAAGATTGATTCACTGTCAATTCAGGTAATTTCTCCAAATCATCTTCAGTCACAGGCTTAAATTCCGTGAGCTGCGGATTTTGCTGTTGCAACATGGCCATACTGTCAACCGATGTATCATCACTTTGAACAGCGGTATTTAATACTTTATTATTTTGTTGATTTGTTGTCGTATTCTTTTCATTCAAACGACTCGAATTTTGTTGTTTTACATCTGAAGAAAGTGCGGTCAAATCCGAATCAGATATAACATCACTACCCGCTGCCAATACTGAGGAACTCACGCTAACGATTAGTCCTAAAAAAACCCATGACTGAGTCGTAGAAGCTTGCAGAATTCTTTGCAAACTCTGAACCAAAAGCCGCTTTTTAAAGTGTGTTTTTTTTAACATATAAAACAACAACCATTTTTATTTTGAAGATCGATGCTCACAAAAACGTGAATAGTCAACAATTTCCTATCTTGTAAAATACAATTTGCATCCAAGAATCAGTCATTGCGTTCTATCATACTCTATTTTAATTATGAGATACTGCTTCACTAACAAATCTCCAATTTTAGAGCGTAGTAAGGATGGAAAAAAAACAAAGTTTGCTTATTTCGCGTCGTTTTACTCCTATGTTTTTAACACAATTTTTCGGGGCATTAAACGACAATGTATATAAGCAATCGCTTTTATTGGTTATCACCTATGGATTAATCCAACAATCCACATCGAATGTCAGTACTTTAAATAATTTGGCGGCACTACTTTTTATTCTCCCTTATTTTATTTTCTCTGCAACCGCTGGACAAATTGCAGATAAATATGAGCGTTCAAAACTTGTTCGCTTAATTAAATTACTAGAGATCATCATCATGGTGGTGGGCAGTCTTGGGTTTATATTGGGCAATTTATATATTTTATTGTTTGCACTTTTTGGTATGGGAATTCACTCTGCTTTTTTTGGGCCAATAAAATATGCCATTTTACCCGAAATCTTAAAACCTGATGAATTAATGACAGGTAATGCGCTTTTCCAGACAGGTACATCGCTTGCTATTTTAATCGGCATGATGTTAGGTGGTGCACTGATTTCTATTTCTCATCAGAGTTTAATCTGGGTCTGTATTACTGTACTCACCATTGCAATTTTAGGTTTTATTTCAAGTCGTTTCATTTTGCAACAGCCCATTAGCGATACACAATTAAAGATTGATTGGAATTTTTTTCGTACCAGCTGGCAAACCATCCAATATGCCAGAAATATTCGTATCATTTTTCTCATTTTACTGGGTAATTCTTGGTATTGGTTCTATGGTGCATCTTACCTAACCCAAATTCCAGAATTAACCCATCATTATTTACATGCATCTGAACATGTTGTGAGTTTACTACTGACCTTTTTTTCCGTTGGAATTGGGGTCGGTTCAATGTTATGCCGAAAAATTGGTGGATCAGAATTAAATATAAAAATGGTTCCTATTGGCGCAATCGGTTTAACAGTGTTTGCTTTTTACTTATCTTGGGGAATGTCTCTTATTCCAACTGTAAATAATAATGATACAACATCATTACTCGGCATCGCTGATATCTTTAATCATGGATGGGCATATTATCATGTGATGTTTGCCATTATTCTATTAGGTATTAGTGGCGGTTTTTATATTGTCCCGCTCTATGCTTTAATGCAAGCTTATTCACCAAAATCCCATCGTGCGCGTGTAGTCGCTGCAAACAATATTTTTAA